>NZ_BAAGPS010000021.1:0-52920 GCF_054783935.1 Streptomyces pseudoechinosporeus | reverse complement strand
ACGCCGAGCCGGTGAACCGCAGGCGGTCGAGCGCGGCCCGGTCCGCGCGGGCTGTCAGCCGGGTTGCCGGATGCTCTCGAAGATCCGGGCGAAGCCCTCCTCTCCGTGGCCCGCGTCGATCTGGCGTTGGATGAGTCGCTGGACCGTTGCCACCACCTCGGTGCTGATGCTCTGTTCGGAACTGGCGGCCAGGATGTCGCCGAGGTCGGAGAACTCGAGGCTCTGCTGCCCTTCGACGGTGTAGTCCCCGCCGTCGATGACTGCGGCGAACCCGTGGAAGGCGCCGGTCATGGCGGTCAGCCAGGGCGCCGCCATGGCGGCGAACTCGCCCGCCGTCACGCCGGTCGGCGCGACCATGGCGGCGCCGTGCATGAATCCGGCGAACATGACGTACATGCCCGAGAGCAGGGCGAGGTCGTACAGGGACGCCAGCCCGGCATCCTCGCCGAAGTAGGTACTGGTTCCCCAGAGATCGAGCAGCGGCTTGTGCTGATGGAACACCTCGGCCGACCCGCTGTAGAGGACCGATGCCCCCGGCCGGCCGATCATCTGCGGTACGGCCATGATGCCGCCGTCCAAATACGCGACCCCGGCACGGGCGGCCCAGGCGGCCAACTCCCGGGACTGGGCCGGGGATGTCGTGGTGACGTTGATCAGGGTTCGCCCGGCCAGATCGTCGGAGAGCGGATCGAGCACTTCATGGACCGAGGCGTGGTCCAGCAGGCATGCGATCACCAGTCGGCCGGCACGGACCGCGTCGCCGGACGTGGTGGCGGCCCTGGCGCCCAGCGTGACGAGACCGTCCGCTTTGCCGGGTGAGCGGTTCCAGACCGTTGTCGTGTACCCGGCCTTCACCAGGGCGCCTGCCAGAACGCTCCCCATCGCCCCCAGCCCGAGAACGCTCACCTGAACGTCGCTGTTCGTTGTCACTTCGCGGTTCCCCTCGTGTTCTGCGGCTCGTCGGCTCTTCGGCTCGATCCTCTCCGCCGCCGCTAGAGTTGACCAGTACGGACTAATTAGTCAGGTACTCACCTTTTGGTAAGTGCCTCTGGGGAGGAGCGGGATGGCAGTGTCAGCACGACGAGGTCCCTACTTCTGCGGCATCGACGCGGCGATGGATGTGGTCGCCGGCAAGTGGAAGTCACTGATCCTCTGGGAGTTGCACCACCATGGGACCCGCCGGTTCGCCGAACTGCGCCGCGGCTTGCCGGGCGTCAGCGAGAAGATGCTGGTTCAGCATCTTCGGGAGATGGAAGAAGACGGGCTCGTACATCGTGAGGTGTACCGCGAGGTGCCACCGAAGGTCGAGTACTCCCTGACAGAGCACGGCATCTCCCTCAATGCTGCCCTGGCCCCCCTGGGGAGTTGGGGCACCGAACGCATACGGCGGATCGGGGCCGACAAGGTCGCGGTCGATGGCGACGCGACAGTTCGGCGATAGGCACGCCGGAACCGTGCACGGCGCCCTGAGCGACTTCAACAGTGCGCTTCAACAGTGCATCGGACGGACTGAGACATGGGGGACGCACGGGTGAGTGAGACCGTGTACGCGGAGCAGTCCTGGAATCCGCTGGCCAGGACGGTCGAACTGACCGAGAGCGGGCTGAAGGTGGGGAGCAGGACGACCCCCTTGGCCGAGTTGCACGTGGCGGCCATGGCGGACGCGTATCTGCGGGGGCAGTGGCTCGGCGGCGGTGGCTCCGAGCGGCCGTTCGCGTATTTCGCCTCCGGCACCGGGATCGTGCCGGTCACGCGTATCACCGGGTCCACGAAGCCGGTGAAGGCGCGCCGGGCCGCCGAATTCGCCCAGGTCCTTGGGGACATGGCGGTACGTCACGCCGGTGGCCCGGCGGCGGTCGCCGCACTCGCCGACCGGGCGCGGGCGGAGGGCGTGCCCCTGTGGATGGCACGGCGGGTCGCCGACGGCCCGGGCGGGCCGGTCACGGTGGCGGTGGACCGGCGGTCCGTACGCGTCGACGTCTGGTCGCCGTCGGCCCTCACCGTACGAGTCCGGGCCCCGCACGGAGTGTCGGCCGACCGCCGGGATCCCAGCCGAGGGCTACTGCTGACGGTGGGCGAGACACCTGCCTTGCTGGCCGCCACCTTCGCCCGGCGGAAGTCGAAGCGCCGCGTGGTCGTCGAGATCCCGCAGCGCCGCTGGGAGCTGACGCGCGAGAACGCGCTGTCCTCCCGCCTGACCTGCAACGGCCGTTCCGTGGCCCTCCTCACTCGTCCCCGGCCCGGCGCGGCCGTACCGGGCACGGTGCTTCTTCCTCTCGCGGACGTACGACACGACAGCCCCGACCCGCTGGATGCCGTCATGGCCCACACCTTCGCGGTCGCCTTCGGCCTCGGCGACGCGACGGGCACGGTCCGCTTCCGCGCCCGCCGGGTCCCGTCCAGGGACGAGCCCGACTGGGACCAGCCCTGGTTCACCAACCTGGGCTCCGGCAGCGACGACAACGGCTCCGGCGGCGGGGCCGGAGACGGCTGGGACGCGGACAGCGGAGGCGGCGACGGTGGAGGCGACGGCGGCGGTGGGGGCGGCGACGGTGGTGGCGGTGGCGGGGACTGACCACGCGGGCCCATGGCGGACAGCGCCAGGTGTGACCCACTCGATTCCGGGCTGGTCACCTGGGAGGACGGCCGCTTCACCGAGTACAGGAACACCAGTGCCGGAGCGATCGGCATGAGCAGCAGCCGGCCGCACCTGACCGAAGCGCAGGCCGCGATCCAGGAGATCGCGGACCGGCCGACGGCTGGACGCCTTCGGCGTCCCGACGGCTCCCTTCCGGGTTCGGCTGCCCTGAGGTGCCGAACCCGGAAGGGGCGCCACGGCTATCGCACCGCTGTTACTGCTTCCAGGCCCAGTGCAGGCGGTCGAGCCCGCTCTGGTTGTTCACCTTCAGGCTGAGGCGGGTGCCCGTGCCCTGGAGGGTGGTGAGGGAGTAGGTGTCACCGTTGCGCAGGCCGGGCCAGTAGACCGAGCCCAGGCCCATCTCCCGGATGATGTCGGTCGCGGCCTGGATGTACGCGACCTCGTTGGAGCCGTTGACAGGGCCGTTGTAGTCCAGGCCGGTCGTCATGGAAGCGCCGAACTCGTCGAGGATCGTGCGTGAGGCGCAGTCGCCGATGCGCTCCTTGAAGTCCGCTTTCCACTGGTCGACGCTGGTCCAGTCGGTGTGCCAGAAGCCGTAGTTGTGCAGGGCGATCCGGGTGCCGTCGAGCCGACTGTCGGCGCACACGGGCTTGACGTCCTCGCTGTACTTGAACCCTCCGATCACCATCCGGTCGCGGGGCACCTTGCGGTGGGTGGTCACCCACTTCGCGGCGATGTCGGTCCACTCCTGGGCGGTGTAGCCGAACGGCTCGTTCATCGGCTCGAAGTACACCTTGGAGTTGCGGGCGTAGGCGGAGGTGATCCGTGCCCACATCCGGTCCCAGGAGGCCTGGTCGTCGATCTTGCCGTCCTTGGCGTTGTCGGCCTCCCAGTAACCCAGGATGACCTTGAAGCCCTTGGCGGTGGCGGCGTCGATCGCGCCCCGGTACGACTTCCAGAAGGGGCCGTTCACGGAGGTGGGGTTGACCGGAAGGCGGACGGTGTTGGCGCCGAGCTTGGAGAACCCGCCGATGATCGCCCTGGACTTGGCGTAGGTCGTGGCGTAGCTGTCGGAGGTGGACAGACCCGAGGGCACGACCGCGTCGTCGGCGAAGTTGTCGCGCGGGTCGGCCCAGTTGACCCCTTGGAAGTCGCTGACGGGCGCCGGGCGGGCGTGGGTGGGGGCGGCTGCGGGAGCGGCGGACGCGGGGGAGGCGAGGGCCCCGCCGAATGCCGTGACGCCGGCCAGCAGCGCCCCCAGGCAAGCTGTCCCGCGATGGTTCTTTCGAGGCACGAAGTCCCTTTCGGCGCAGGTGAGTCCGCGAAACCTTGACTGCAGCTCGGCGGCTCTGTGGCTCCCGCAAAGTAGAAGAGATCCCGAACAGAGGTCAACACATCTGCACACCAAATTTCATCAAGAACGCAGGCTCACGAGCTGCCCACGGCCAGCCGCGAGTCCCTCAGCCGTGCAGCCAGATCCGCAGCGGACCGACCGGCTCGAAGCCATGGCGTACGGCGACCGCAAGGTCATCGCCGTGCTCATAGCCCACCACCGGCAGGGTGGGGAACAGCCACCGCACAGCGTCCAGTACGACCGGCCAGGCCACGTCAGGGCCGCCGTCCGGCGAGAAGACGTTGGAGATGCCCACCACCTGGTCGCTGCGGGTCGCCACCGCTCCGGCGACCACCCGGCCGTCGGCGGAGTGCCCGGTGAGCACGAACGTGGCGGGGTCAGCGAGCAGTTCGGGCCGGAAGAGGTCCGCATGTCCGCCCCCGTCGTCCCAGGCGAGCGCCCATGCGCGCAGCGTGTCCGGGTCGCCCGCCACGTCCCAGGCGAGATCCGACGAGGTGGCGGGCGGCGCACCCGCCGGGCGGTGGATCCACTGCGCCTCGAACAGCACCTGGAAGCCGGCCCCCGTCAGGTCGAGGTCGGCGAAGCTGTCCTTGACGCAGGCGCCAGGCGCGGTGGTGTCGATCCGGGCCACCAGCGCGGCCGGGTCGGCGCCCGGCACCAGCGTCACCGCGTCGGGGTAATACGGCGGCGTGCGGACCGGAGCGGCCCAGGCCTCTTCCCCGAACTCGCCCGCCAAGCCGTGCGACCGGCTCATCACCGTGCACCACTCGGCGTTGTTGTGCGCGGCGACCTGGACCAGGAACTGCTTCGGCGTCGTCACGAGTGCGGATCATGGCCTGTCCTGCCCCGGCTGGTCGAACCGTTTTCCGCCGCCCGCAGGACGGACACCTCGCCCAAGGGCGGCCAGCCCCTCGGAATTACGGGAGAGCCGTGCCGGGAAGCCGTCGATCACCAGGCCGGGCAGCTGACCGTCTGCGGACGCGACAGTGTGGTGGACCGCCAACTGGCAGATCTTGCAAGAAGTTTCCGGCACTTTCAGAGGCGCGCCTTCCGCTTCGGGAGGCAGGCCTTTACTATCTGCGGCACCGCAGGCTTGCAAGTTTTCAGCAAGAACCTTCAACGGCTGTTTCCTGACACCCGTAATGCGCCACCTTCGATGGAGAAGGACCCCACATGGCCAGCAGAACCCTCTCCGGCGCCCTCCCCCTCGTGGCCGCCGCCACCCTCGTCATGACCCCGACCGCAGCCCAGGCCTCCCCACCCGGCACCAAAGACGTCACCGCCGTCCTCTTCGAGTGGAACTTCGACTCGGTCGCCAAGGAGTGCACCAGCACGCTCGGCCCGGCCGGGTACGGCTACGTCCAGGTCTCGCCGCCCGCCGAGCACATCCAGGGCACACAGTGGTGGACCTCGTACCAGCCGGTCAGCTACAAGATCGCCGGACGCCTCGGCAACACCACCGACTTCACGGACATGATCACCGCCTGCCACAACGCGGGCGTGAAAGTCGTCGTCGACACCGTCATCAACCACATGTCGGCGGGCAGCGGCACCGGCACCGGCGGCTCCTCGTACAGCAAGTACGACTACCCGGGCCTGTACTCGTCGAACGACCTCAACGACTGCACCACGACCATCAACGACTACACCAACCGCGCCAACGTCCAGAACTGCGAACTCGTCGAACTCGCCGACCTGGACACAGGCGAGGAGTACGTCCGCGCCGCCATCGCGGGCTACATGAACACCCTGCTCGGCCACGGCATCGACGGCTTCCGCATCGACGCGGCCAAGCACATCCCGGCGGGCGACCTCGCCGCCATCAAGTCGCGGCTGAGCAACCCGGACGCGTACTGGAAGCAGGAGGTCATCCACGGCAGTGGCGAGGCCGTCCAGCCCACCGAGTACACGGGCAACGGCGACGTCCAGGAGTTCCGGTACGCGTACGACCTCAAGCGGGTCTTCAACAGCGAGAACCTCGCCTACCTCAAGAACTACGGCGAGGGCTGGGGCTATATGAGCAGCGGCGTCTCCGGTGTCTTCGTCGACAACCACGACACCGAACGCAACGGCTCCACCCTCAGCTACAAGGACAACGCCAACTACACGCTCGCCAACGTCTTCATGCTCGCCTGGCCCTACGGCGCACCCGACATCAACTCCGGCTACGAATGGTCGGACTATGACGCCGGTCCGCCCAACGGCGGTACGGTCAACGCCTGTTGGCGGGACGGCTGGAAGTGCCAGCACGCCTGGCCGGAGATCCAGTCGATGGTCGCCTTCCGCAACGCCACCCGCGGTGAGCCGGTCACCAACTGGTGGGACAACGGAGGCGACGCGATCGCCTTCGGGCGGGGCAGCAAGGGCTACGTCGCCATCAACCACGAGTCGAGCGCCCTGAGCCGTACGTACCGGACGTCCCTCCCGGCGGGCACGTACTGCGACGTGCAGAGCAACACGACGGTCACGGTGAACAGTTCGGGCCAGTTCACGGCCACCCTCGGCTCCAACACGGCTCTGGCGATCCACGCCGACAAGTCGAGCTGCTGAGCCGCTTCCGCTGAGCCGCTTGCGCCTCCGCGTCACCGCGCATTGTTGCGCCCGGCAATGCGCGATGCGCGAGGGCTTGACGGTTCCATGACATCGTCCTACGTTCCGCCCTGAAATGGGAGCGCTCCCATAACTCGGCGGCGATTGGGCGGATCATGCTGCGCAGACTCAGGAAGTGGACGCTGACGTCCACAGCTGTCTTACTGACGGTCGCCGGTGCCACCGCGGCCACCCCGCCAGAGGTCACTGCGATCACCGCGGCCACCACGGCGACGATCGACGGCTCGACGAGGCTTCAACCCATCGACGGTTTCGGATTCTCCGAGCACTTCGGCCGGGCCGATATCATGCGTGGCTCGCAGGGCCTGTCCGCCCAGAAACAGCGCGAGGTGCTCGACCTGCTGCTGAGCCCCAGTACCGGCGCCGGACTGAGCATCCTGCGCCTCGGCATCGACTCGGGCATCCAGCCGACCGACCCCGGAGGCCCGAACGCGACCCCCAAGCACGTATGGGACCGCGACGACAACGGCCAGGTGTGGCTGGCCCAGCAGGCGAAGTCGTACGGCGTGACCCGCTTCTACGCCGACGCCTGGACCGCCCCCGGCTACATGAAGACCAACGGCACCGACGCCAACGGCGGCACCCTGTGCGGCCTGTCCGGCGCCTCCTGCGCAAGTGGCGACTGGCGCAAGGCATACGCCGGCTACCTGGTCCAGTGGGCGAAGTTCTACGGCCAGGAAGGCATCTCGATCACCGACCTCGGGTTCACCAACGAGCCCGACTGGACCGCCACTTACGACTCCATGCGGCTCACCCCCGCCCAGGCGGTCGAGTTCACCAAGGTCTTCGGGCCGATCGCGAACGCGGCCGGACACAAGGTCGTCTGCTGCGACTCCTTCGGCTGGAACCAGCAGAAGAACTACAGCAGGGCGATCGAGGCCGACCCGACCGCCCGTAACCTCGTCGCCACCCACGCCGGCCACACGTACGCCAGCCCCGTCGACGGACCCCTGCCGACCCAGAAGCGGACCTGGATGTCGGAGTGGTCGCCCGACGGCACCACCTGGAAAGAGACCTGGGACGACGGCAGCGGCTACGACGGGTTCACCGTCGCCTCCGCCGTCCACGACGCCCTCACCAAGGGCAACACCAACGGCTACATCTACTGGTACGGCGCCTCGACCGGCACCACCCGCGGCATGATCCAGCTCGACGGCGACAACTACCGTGTCTCCAAGCGGCTTTGGGCGATCGCCAACTACAGCCGCTTCATCCGCCCCGGAGCCACCCGCATCGGCGCCACCACGCCCGACGGCAACCTCAAGCTGTCGGCGTTCCGTAACAGCGACGGCTCGGTGACGGTCGTGGCGCTCAATGCGGCCACCAGCGCCACCCAAGTCTCGTACAGCCTGCAGAACATCGGATTCACCAGCGGTACGGCCACTCCCTATCTGACCAACGGCTCCAGCAGCACCGCGCAGCAGTCCGCCGTGCCGGTCACCGGGGGCTCGCTGAACGCCACGGTTCCGGCCCGGTCCCTGGTCACCTACACCATCAAGCGATAGGAGTCATGATGCGCGTGACAAGACGTCTGGGTGTCCTGTTCGGCGGGCTGGCGCTGCTGCTCGGTGCCGTGGTGGCGCCGTCCGCCGCCTCCCCCGAGAAGGCGGCGGCGTTACCGAACAGCTTCACGTGGCAGTCCAGCAACGTGCTGATCTCCCCGAAGTCGGACGCGAGCCACCAACTCAGCGCGATCAAGGACCCGTCGGTCGTCTACCACAACGGCCGCTGGCACGTGTTCGCCAGCACCGCGAGCAGCACCGGCGCGTACAGCATGGTGTATCTGAACTTCACCGACTGGTCCAACGCCGCCTCCGCGCAGCACCACTACCTGGACCAGACCCCGATCGGCAGCGGCTACAAGGCGGCGCCCCAGGTGTTCTACTTCGCGCCGCAGAAGCTGTGGTACCTCGTCTACCAGACCGGGGACAACGCTGCGTACTCGACCACCGCGGACATCGCCAACCCCAACTCGTGGAGCGCCCCGAAGAAGTTCTACGCGAACGGCATGCCGCAGATCATCAAGGACAACATCGGCAACGGCTACTGGGTCGACTTCTGGGTCGTCTGCGACACCGCGAACTGCTACCTGTTCTCCTCCGACGACAACGGGCACCTGTACCGCTCGCAGACCACCCGGGCGAACTACCCGAATGGCTTCACCAACACGGTGATCGTGCTGCAGGACTCCAACAAGTACCGCCTGTGGGAGGCCGCCAACGTCTACAAGCTCAAGGACTCGAACACCTACCTGCTGCTCAACGAGGCGATCGGCGGCGACGGCAGGCGGTACTTCCGTTCCTGGACGTCGAACAGCATCACCGGCACCTGGACCCCGCTCGCGGACACCGAGGCCAATCCCTTCGCGCGGGCCAACAACGTCACCTTCAGTGGCATCCCCTGGACCCGGGACATCAGCCACGGCGAGATGATCCGCGACGGCAACGACGAGACCCTCACCATCAACCCGTGCGGTCTGCGGTACCTGTACCAGGGCATGGACCCCGCAGCGAGCGGCGACTACAACACCCTGCCCTGGCGGCTGGGCCTGCTGACCCAGACCAACTCCAACTGCTGAAGGTTCTCGCAGGCCACAGGCTAGGCTGACCGCAAGACCCGTAGAACAGGAGTGCCCATGCCGCAGATCACCGTCGACTACTCGGTGCCGCTCGCCGACGCCTTCGACCGGAAGGGCTTCGCGCTCGCGCTGCACACGATGGTGGTGGAGACGGCCGCCGCGAAGATCGAGGCGTGCAAGACGCGGTTCCGGCCGACCGAGGATCTTGTGATCGGTGCGGAGGCGGACGGGCACGCGCTGGTGCATGTCGCGATCGCGCTGCTGCCCGGCCGCACCGAGGAGACGAAGGCGGCGCTGACCGAGCGGACGCTGGAGCTTCTAAGGGTCCATGTGAAGCCCGCGGGCGGGCTCACGCTGCACGCCTCTGCCGAGGTGAGGGACCTCGACGCCTCGTACCGCAAGTTCGAGGAGTAAGGCCTGGCAGGGAGGCCTAGGACGCGAGCGCGACCAGTCGGCCGACGAGGTCCGTGAACGGGCCCTCGGCCGGCTCGTCCTTGAGCATGCGGCGCAGCAGCGTCGCCATTTCGTCGTCGTACGCCGCGCTCACCGCCGTCAGCGCCGCGAAGTCGTGGACGAGTTGCGCTTCCAGCTCGGTGCGTGGGATGCGGCGGCCGTCCAGCCAGATCAGGGCCGTCGACTCGGCGAGTGAGATCCAGGAGCGGATGACCAGTTCAAGTCGGGCGGGCGGCCGGTCGATGTCCAGATGCGCCAGGATCTGGAGATACGCGGCCTGCCGTACGCCGTCCACGAGGGCGTTGGTCGCCGAGGAGCCCACCGCGGGGCCGCCCCGCATCAACGCCGAGAATCCGGGCCCGTGTTCGTCGACGAAGTCGAAGTACCGCCGCATCACCCGCAGCAGCCGCGCGCCCAGCGGGCCATCCTGCGGCTCCACGAACCGGGTCGCCAGATCGTCGGCCGCCCGCTTCAACGCCGCCTCGTACAGGCTGAGTTTGCCGGGAAAGTAGTGGTAGACCAGGGGCCGGGAGATGCCCGCGGCCGACGCTATCTCGTCGATGGAGACCTCGTCGGGCGAGCGTCGGCTGAACAGTTCGAGCGCGACGCCGATCAACTGCTGCCGCCGCTCCTCGACACCCATCCTGCGGCGTACCTGTACCCCGGTTGTCATACGAACACCTTACCGATCGGATCCGGCCTCCAACGGGACGGTGCCGTAGGGGTGTTCACTTGTCCAGCGCCGAACTCCGTATGTCTGTGGGAGATGTGTGGAGCAGGAGTCCAGTGATCGGCAATTCGTGAATGCGTGGGCGTGCGAGGCGAGTTACTCCTCGGGCTCCATCAGCAGCCGCGCGTAGTTGGCCATCGAGCGCTGGTAGCGCGGCAGATGCGGGGCGAGCGCTCCGAGGACGAGGGCCAGCCCCTCGCGCTCCCGGCCGAGACTGGCCAGGCACAGGGCCAGAGTGGCGCGTACAGCATCGTCCAACTCGTCGGAGAGTGCGTCGAGTTCGGGCGTCAGGAGCTTGACGCCCTCTTCCGGCTGCCCGATGTTCCGCAGCGAGCTGGACAGCTGGATCTTGGTACGCCGAGCGCGATAGCCGTCGAGACCGCGGGCCAGCGCCTCCTGGTACAGGGGCACCGCCCGGTCCGAGTGGCCCGTCGAGTCCCAGGCGCAGGCCCGCTCGAACGGGCCGACGGGGCTGTCGGCGGGCAGCTCGGCGACCAGCGCGTCGATCACCGCACGGAAGTCCGCCGCATGTGCTTCGTCATACTCGTCCAGCGTGGCCCAGGCCGCCGCCACGCGTTCATCCCAGTCCTTGTCCGCGTCCTCGTCCGCAGGGCTCATGGGCATACCCTCACACAAGCGTGCCCATGGATGCGTCGGATTTGGGCGCGATTGAGCGTGGGGCGGGTGGGAGCCGTATCGAGTACAGGGCCCTTGCCAGGGCTCTCTGCGGCGTGGAGTTCATGTCGCCGGACGGGACCGGAGGAAAAGATGAGGTTGACGCGACAGAAGCTGGCCGCGGCCGGGGCCGTGGCGGTGCTGGCACTGTCGGGCTGCGGGTCCGACGACGGCGACAGCGCCAGTGTGCCGGAGACGGCGACGGGGAGTCTGGAGAGCCTGGCCGCCGAGGCGAAGTGCAAGCCGAACATCCAGACGGACGCGGACACGATCCGCCAGGCCATCTGCAAGAAGGGCGCCGAGAAGTACGTCCTCGCCACCTTCGCCACCGACCGCGGTCAGCGTGAGTGGCTGAACGGGGCGAAGGACTACGGCGGCTACTACCTCGTCGGCCGCAAGTGGGTCGCCGTCGGCGAGGAGAAGACGGTCACGGCGCTGCGCGGCACGCTCGGCGGGACCATGGAGGAGGGATCCGAGCACATGAATCCCGGCGGCAGTCACAACAGTGGCGGTCACTGACCGCACAGGTTCGGGGCAAGCGAAAGCCGGCGGTGGGAAATCCCACCGCCGGCTTCCTAGTGGTTCAGGACTACTGGCAGTCCTGGCCGCTGTTGATGCACTCGACCACCTGGTTCATCGTCTCCTCGTCGAAGAAGTTGATGAAGTCGTTGTGGTCGGTGATCGGCTTGTGCAGCTGGTCCGGGAAGCCGTCCACCGCGAACGGGTTCACGACCTGTCCGTTCTCGATCTGAGGGG
This sequence comes from Streptomyces pseudoechinosporeus, assembly GCF_054783935.1. Lineage (NCBI taxonomy): Bacteria > Bacillati > Actinomycetota > Actinomycetes > Kitasatosporales > Streptomycetaceae > Streptomyces > Streptomyces pseudoechinosporeus. The sequence goes on along the minus strand of NZ_BAAGPS010000021.1, from coordinate 41,165 downwards.
CCGGAACGTCGTAGACCAGACGGGCCTGGAGCTGGGGGATGGCCTGGAAGCCGTCGGCGCAGGTGCCGTCCTCCTGTACGAAGGCCACGTGGTCACGGTGGTTGGCGCTGTCGATGTTCTGGCCGTCCCAGCAGCTCTGGAAGTTGGACGTCCGCACCACGGAGCTGCCCTCGGGGCAGATCGGGTACTTGTCCGTCAGCTGCCGGTCCTCGAAGCCGGTGCAGCTCCAGTTCGTGTTGGCGTTGGCGAGGCCGTTGGTGAAGGCCTTGGCGTCACCGGTGATGATGCGCAGGGCCTGCGGCATCGCGACGACATCGCTCGCCTTGTTGCCGACGAACTTCAGCTCCGCCTCGGTGGCTTCCTGGATCGGGCCGATGTTGCCTTCCGCACCGCCACCGAGGTCGTTCGCGTCGAACTCGTCCTCACCGTTCTGCAGGCGCAGCACCGGCCAGTAGTACGACGACTTGTCGCCCTGGTTCTGGCAGCTGGTGTCGGCCTGGAGGAACTGCTCGTCGCTGGTGAAGGCGTTGTTGTCCTGGTTGCCGACGTAGTCGTGCGTGTGCTGCGCACCGTTGTCGACACCCGGAGCGACGATCACGTTGTCCGAGTTGTGGTTGTCGTTCCCGTTGGTGCCGCAGCTGGTGGTGAAGCTGCCCGTCGAACCGGAGTCCCCGTTGGCGGGGAGCCCGTTTCCATTGACGCCCCTCGCGCCGCCGTTCGGCTGGACGGTGGTGATGTCCTGGAAGTCGGCCGCCACCGGGCCGCCCTCCTGGCCCTGGTCCTGACCGTCACCCTGGTCCTGGCCCTGGTCCTGACCGTCACCCTGGTCCTGGCCCTGGTCCTGACCGTCACCCTGGTCCTGACCCTGATCCTGACCATCGCCCTGGTCCTGGCCCTGGTCTCCACCGTTGTTGATCTGGTCGGCCGGCACACCCTCACACTGGGCCATCTGCTCGGCTCCCTGCGGGGGCTGACCGCCTGCGTTCCGGATGTTGATGCCGATCCGGTCGATGGTGGCCGTCCGCTTGGACTTCAGCGGGCCGAGGATGGCGTTGTCGACGTAGCCGGAGTCACCGGCCTGGGCCTGGCGCGTGTCCGCGAGACGCTTGTAGGCCTCCGTGACCTGCTGGTCGAGCTTCGCCAGCTCCTGGTCGACGCCGGCACGTGCGCCGTCCGGCACGTCCGTCAGCTGCTGGCCGACGTCCGGGCATTTGATCGTTGCCACCCCTGCGGCGGTCGTCTGCGCGTTCTGCGAGGAGTTTCCACCCTCGCCCGCAGAAGCGTAGATATTGGCCGCGAGCAAGCCGCCGCCACCCAGCGCGAGAGCCGCCGATGCGGCTATCGCCCGGTTGGCGAGCGTTGAGCGGCGTTTTCGGTTTGTGCGTCCCATGGAACTCCTCTGGCTTCCTTGCGGGGCATTGAGGCGCCCGACAGGAGGTGAAGCGGCGTCGTTCAATACGCAAGGGGCTCATGGGGCGTTCAGCGGCATCAGAAATTGGTGAGAGATTGGTGGAGCAATTCCGGCGCAAGGGGCCCAGAACCCCCTGTTTCAACGGCAGTTGAGGGGGGAAAGCTGAATCTGATTCAGTGAATCTTCGGTAAGAGCCCAATTCTTATACCGGCCCTCTGCCGGTCCCATGGCGTCCTCTGCCGGTTCCTTTTCAGCGGCCCTGGTCCAAATAAGCGAGAACGGCCAGTACGCGACGATTGTCGTCATCCGACACCTCAAGGCCCAGCTTCGCGAAGATGTTGGAGGTGTGCTTCGCAATGGCCCGTTCTGTCACGACCAGCCGCTCCGCGATCGCCGCGTTCGAGCGGCCCTGCGCCATCAGCTCCAGCACCTCCCGCTCACGCGGCGTCAGCCGCCCCAGCGGCCGGCTCTCCGCCTGACGCCGCGACAACAACTGCTGGATCACCTGCGGATCCATCGCGGTGCCGCCCGCCGCGACCCGGCGTACGGCGTCGATGAACTGCTCGGCGTCGAAGACCCGGTCCTTCAGCAGATAGCCGACCCCGCCGGTCCCGTCCGCCAGCAACTCCCGTGCGTACAACTGCTCCACGTGCTGCGACAGCACCAGCACCGGCAGCCCCGGTCTCGCCCGACGCGCCTCCAACGCGCACTGCAGGCCCTCATCCGTGTGTGAAGGCGGCAGCCGGACGTCGACGACGGCGACGTCCGGCTCCAACTCGGCGAGCGCCCGCGTGAGTTCGGGCCCGCTCTCCACCGCCGCCGCGATCTCGAAGTCGTACGCCTCGAGCATCCGCACCAGTCCGTCGCGCAGCAGGAAGAGATCTTCGGCTAGGACAACTCGCAAGGGATCTCCATGGTCACCATGGTGGGACCGCCCGCGGGACTGCTGACGGCCAGGACGCCGTCGAATGTACCCAGTCGCCGCTCGACTCCGGAGAGTCCCGAACCCGCCCCGATCACGGCACCGCCCCTGCCGTTGTCGGTGACGGCGATCCGCAGCATCCCCTCCGCGTGGTGCACATCGACCCAGATCCGATCCGCCTCCGCGTGCTTCACCGCATTGGTGAGGACCTCGCTGACGGCGAAGTACACGGCCGACTCGACGGGCTCGTCCGCGCGCCCCGCGAGATCCACGTCCACCTCGGTGCTGACGGGCAGCCGCAGCGCCAACGCCCGTACGGCGTCGCCCAGTCCGCGCTCGGCGAGCACGGGCGGGTGGATGCCGCGGACGAGGTCGCGCAGTTCAGTAAGGGCGTCGGCGGAGGACTTACGAGCCTGCGCGAGGAGCTGCCTGGCCTTCGCGGGGTCCTTGTCGAGGAGCGTCTCGATGGTGCCGAGATCCATACCCATGGCGACCAGCCGGGCCTGGGCACCGTCGTGCAGGTCCCGCTCGATACGGCGCAGTTCGGCCGCCGAGGTGTCCACGGCGTCACGCCGGGTCTCGGTGAGCACGCGTACGCGCTCGGCCAGTTGGCCCTGACCGCTCGCCAGTACGGAACGGGTCAGCAGGAAGTGGAAGCGCAGCAGGTGCGGGATCGTGTAGTAGCCGACGGCGAGGAGCGCACCGCCCAGTGCGGCGGCCAGCAGGGCGGTCCCTTGACCGCTGACCGGCACGAACCCGTACCACCAGCCGACCCGCGTGCCGTCCGTGAACACCCGCCACAGCCCGGCCGCCAGCGCGAACCCCTCGAAGGGATAGAGGAGCAGAGCGGTCGGGACCAGGGCGGTGACGAAGCCCGCGACCATGTCGACGGGCAGCCAGAGGAGGTCCCGCCAGGTCGCCGGGTCGCCGAGCATACGGAAGCAGCGGCTCCATGGCTTGGCGTCCTTGGGGACGGGCCGGTACGCGGGCGGGATCCGCACCCCGCTCCACTGTGCGGCCACCATGCGCCGCCAGTTCGCGAAGGCGCGAACTCCCGTCAGTACGTGGGGAGTTGTGAGGAGGCCCAGGCCTACGGGGATGAGGGCGATGGATACGACGGAGAGTACGAAGAGGACGATGGCCCCTGGCAGTGAGACGAGGGTGAGGGCCAGGGACCGTAGTCCGTCTCGCGCGACGGTGCGGGCCCTGCTGAGCTCTTTGGTGTAGGTGTCCCTGCTCATCTCGTCCATGGCTCCAGTTTTGCCGAGCCGCTGGGGAAGGTCACTGGGTCAAGCACCCGCAGAGGGGTGGGGACAGGTGCACCGTGCCAGGGGCGCCTACCTCAGCTCACAGCCCCAGTACCTTCGCCTCCACCGCCGGGTCGAGGCCCTTGGCCGTCCGGTCCGACCGTTGCGGCGCCGTACCGCCGATGCCTTGGAGCCACTTCCAGGTATCGGTCACGGTGTCGGCTACGGGCCGGCAGTCCAGTCCCGTCGCCAGCGCCCGGGAGACGTCCGCGGCGTGCAGGGCGTCGTGCAGGTCGCTGCCCGGCGGCACCCACACCGGCAGCTGGACCCACGGCTCGATACCCGCCTCCAGGATCACGTCCGGGTCGGTCCACCGCAGCTCGGCCGGACCGCTGGTGGCGCGCACACAGGCGTCGAGCAGGGTGCCCATGGTGGCGTGCCCCTGCGGGCTGATGAGGTTGTACGGTCCGCTCAACTCCTGCTCCACCGCACCGAGGATCCACTCGGCGAGGTCACGGACGTCGACGTACTGGAGGGGCAGGTCGCGTGGCCCGGGCGCCAGGACGGGCCCGCCGCGGGCGATCCTGCCCAGCCACCACGGCAGCCGTCCGACGTTCTCGTACGGCCCGAGGATCAGCCCGGCCCGCACGAGCAGCGAACGATCCGCGCCGAAGGCCTCCACGGCGGCCAGCTCGCCGCCCCGCTTGTCCCGGGCGTAGTCGGTCTGCTCGGCGTCGGTGAAGGCCCCCTCCACCAGGGGCGCCTCCTCGTCGTATCCCGCGGGCGGGGCCCAGTCGTACACCGAGCAGCTCGACACGTACACATACCGCCCGGCGCGGCCCCGCAGCAGCCGCGCCGTGTCCCGTACGGCCCGGGGCGCGGCCGACCAGGTGTCGACGACGGCGTCCCACTCTCCCTCCGCAAGGGCGGCGAGCCCGTCGGGCGCGGTGCGATCACCGTGCAGTGATCGCACACCGGCGGGAGGCGCGTGCCGTCCCCGGTGGAAGACGGTCACCTCCCAGCCGCGCCCGAGGGCCGCCTCCGCGACGGCCCGTCCCGCGAACTCGGTCCCACCCAGCAGCAGAAGTCTCATACCGGTGACTCTGCCCGGCCGGCCCGCGGGACGGAACGGGAATCTGCCATCAGCAGAGAGTCAACGCCCCGTCGGCGGCGTGTACTTGTACCCCACCCGGCGCACGGTCTGGATCACCTGCCGGTGCTCGACGCCCAGCTTGCGGCGCAGACGGGCGATGTGGACGTCGACGGTACGGCCGTCGCCCACATGCCCGTACCCCCACACCGTGGTGACCAACTGGTCGCGGGTGTACACCCGGTAGGGGTTGGTGACGAGGTGGGCGAGCAGCTCGAACTCCAGGTAGGTGAGGTCGAGCGCGCGCCCGTCCACCTCGGCGGTGCGCTGCGCGGTGTCGATCCGCACGAGCGGGTCGTCGGCGGCCCCGGCACCCGTCTCCGACCGCTCGGGCACCGCCACCGGCGGGAACGGCGGCTGCTGGTCGGCCGGGACGAGCACCAGATACCCGACCATCGGCGGCCGGCCCGGCAGGGCGGGCAGGGTGTGCGGGGGAGCGGGCAGCAGGGTGGCGCCCGGCGGCAGGAAGTCCGCCACGTCCACCACCTCGTCCCGGTCGACGGCACGCAGCCGGTGCCGGGCGGGGGCGTTCAGGGATGCGGTGGGGGAGAGGGAACGAGTGTTCGCCATGAGAGGTCAGCTCTTTTCGCGCGCGAGGTTCGTCAGGGGACGTACGTCGTTGCGCGCCGACCGAAGGCCGAGGTGCGGCTTTAGAGGGTCGGCGCGTTCACCGCGCGGCAACACTCCCGGTCGAAGACGTGGTGCTGACGGGAGGGCCAGAAGGGCTCGAGGTCATGGCGACCTGTCGCGGGGTGCTTCTGGGGGCTGGCCATGGGCCAATTGAAGCAGATGAAGCAGATGACGGTGAGGGGGCGTCCACCGTTTGTGATGGACGCCCCCTCACGGAGTCGTACGGATCAGACCTGTTCGTACGGATCAGACCCGGGTCGTACGGAGGCCGTACGGGTCAGACCTGGCCGGCCTTGTCCAGGGCCGTGCAGCAGGTGTCGACGATCAGGCGGGTCACCACATACGGGTCGACGTTGGCGTTCGGGCGGCGGTCCTCGATGTAGCCCTTGCCGTCCTGCTCGACCTGCCACGGGATACGGACCGAGGCGCCACGGTTGGAGACGCCGTAGCTGTACTCGTTCCAGGGGGCCGTCTCGTGCAGACCGGTCAGGCGGTCGTCGATGCCGGCGCCGTAGTTCTTGACGTGGTCGAGCGGCTTGGAGCCCTCGCCGAGCGACTCGCAGGCGGTGATGATCGCGTCGTAGCCCTCGCGCATCGCCTTCGTGGAGAAGTTGGTGTGCGCGCCCGCACCGTTCCAGTCGCCCTTCACCGGCTTCGGGTCCAGCGTCGCGGAGACACCGAAGTCCTCGGCCGTGCGGTACAGCAGCCAGCGGGCCAGCCACAGCTGGTCGGCGACCTCGAGCGGGGCCAGCGGGCCGACCTGGAACTCCCACTGGCCGGGCATGACCTCGGCGTTGATGCCGGAGATGCCCAGGCCCGCCTTGAGGCAGTTGTCCAGGTGCGCCTCGACGACGTCACGGCCGAAGATCTCGTCCGAGCCGACACCGCAGTAGTAGCCACCCTGCGCGGCCGGGAAGCCGCCCTCGGGGAAGCCGAGCGGGCGCGAGCCCTTGAAGAAGGTGTACTCCTGCTCGATGCCGAAGATCGGCTCCTGCGCGGCGAACTTCTCCGCGACCTCGGTGAGCGCGGCACGGGTGTTGGACTCGTGCGGCGTCATGTCGATGTTGAGGACCTCGCACATGACGAGCACGTCGTCGCCGCCGCGGATCGGGTCCGGGAAGGTGGCGACCGGCTTCAGCACGCGGTCGGAGGCGTGGCCCTCGGCCTGGTTCGTGGAGGACCCGTCGAAGCCCCAGATCGGCAGTGCTTCGCCCTTGGCGTCATCGGCCAGGATCTTCGTCTTGGAACGCAGCTTGGCCGTCGGCTCGGTGCCGTCGATCCAGATGTACTCAGCCTTGAAGGTCACGGGCCACATCCTTCGGGGTGGGTCTTGTTGCGCTCGGTCGTCACGGGCGCGCGGCGCTGCGGCACTGGGGCGCCGCGGGGTGCGGCACAGGGGTGCCGCGGGGATGACCGCAGCCTGTCAACAGGCCATTTCCCGATCATTGCTCGGCCGTGAACCCCGTGTTACCTGGTGCTTGTGGGCTGGGCGCCCGCCTTGAGAGCGGGTGGGCTCCGCCGTATACGAGGGGGTTCGCTGTCGGGTGCGGGTTGTGTGTGGTTGCTCGCGCCGTTCCCCGCGCCCCTGGGTGGGTGGTGGGTGCGGGGCGCCGTGGGTCGGTGCGTCAGCCCGTCGCAGGCCGGGCGTACGGCCCTTTGCTGGTACAGGGTCCTGGTTCTCCGAGACCGAACCTACGCGACGGGCATACGACGCACCGGCCCGCGGCCCCTCCCGCCGGCGGGCAAGTGACAGGAGCGTTCGGGCGAGGGTCGCCGCCTCTGGTCGGCCGCTGATTCCGTGCCAGTCGATGGCTTTGTTCGAATTTGGTGCCGCCTCATGTGCACCTCGCAGAGCTGGAGTGGCATCTCGCTACTCCCTTGCTCACCTGGACTTTTGGCAGCCTTTGCGGTCTGTCTCGATGTCAGTGGCGGGCAGTAAACTGGTAGCAGTGTTCGAGGGTGCCGACGGACGGTTCCCTGACCGCGACAGGAGGATGCTCGTGCCCGCTGCCGCACTCTTCCCGCTGCCCACGCAGTCCACAGCCAAGAGGCCGGTTCCGCTGGACCTGCCGTACGAGCCCGTCGAGAAGCGGCCGCTCCCGCCGGGGCGTCCGCGTGACTGGTACATCACGCACAACCGGCGCCTCAAGGCGATGCGGCTCGCCATCGCGTTGCTGGACTCCGGCGTCTACATGCCCAACCAGGCCCGCAACGAGACGATCCACCGCACGGCCGAACTCATCGGCGTCCACCCGCCGTCGGACACGACGTGTCACATGGTGCGGGCGTACATGCGCTACTCGCGCTGAGCTGCCTGACCTGATTGAGCTCAGCCGGAGCGCCGGGCGCCCTTCTTCGGGGTGCCCGGCGCTCGTGTTTGCCGTCGCCCGCACCGGCCACCGTCGCTCAGGCGTACCGCTCCAGCAGGCCCGCCACATACGCCTCCAGCCGCCCGCCCAGCACATCCGGCGTCAGATCGGCCCGGCCCAGCTCCCGCCACGGGCCCGCCAGCTTCGCCGCGTCGGGGGCGTAGGCCAGGGCGTCGAGCAGCCGCCAGTACAGGTGGTCCGGGCCGTCGGCCAGGTGCCGGCCACCCCTGGCCGCGTAGCGCTCCCGGAAACCGAGGCCGTACTCCGCGCCGTACAGCAGTGCGAGGGCCGTCGAGCTATGGGCGACGTCCAGGTCGGCGGGACCCCACGAGGTCTCCACCCAGTCGACGACACCGCTGATCCGCAGGCCGCTCCCCGAGCCGGTGAACAGCACGTTCCCCGGGTGGAAGTCGCGGTGCAGGAAGCAGCCCTCGTACGGCGGCGGGTCGCGGCGGATCACGTCCACCGCTCGTTCCCACATCGCACCCTCGGGCGCGAGCACCTGCTCCGGGGACGTCCACGCCTGGTACAGCCGCGGGCGCTCCTCGGGGACGACCCGGTGGATCCGGGCCAGTTGGGCTGCCAGCAGGTCCACCCGCGGGTCCAGGTCGTCCTCCTCGTCCACCCGGACCCGGCCCGGCAGCACGGACATCAGCAGGGACGGATGGTCGCAGTGCTCGGCGGTCGCGTCCACGCCGGTCAGCTCGGGCGCCGGCACGCCCTCCTGCCCGGCCAGCAGCGTGAGTACTTCCGCCTCGCGGGCCAGCAGCCCGGGGGCGTGCCGCCGGAAGAAGGGCTTCACGAAGGTCCGCAGGGCGAGTGCGGTGCCGTCGTCGAGGGTGAGCTGCCGCATCTGGGCGCTCCAACCGCCCGTGAGGAAAGTGGACTTGCCGACCGTACGGCCCTCCGGGAGCTGCTTGGCCACCCAGGCGCGGGTCGCCGTCCAGCCCTGCTCGCCGAGCCCGGTCAGGACGGCGGTGACGAACTCCCGCCGGTCGCCGGGGTGGTCGCGGAACCACAGGCCCAACCGGTGCTCCGCCTCGGGGAGTTCCCAGTGGGTGAACTGGGCGCGCCGGACCAGCGCCTCTGAGACGGCCTCCGTCACGCCGGACGGGATGACCTCGTCCGTGCCCGGCACCGCGAGTACCGCCCGCCCCTCGTACCCCCGCAGGACGTCGAGCGCGGGCGACTCCCGCCAGCTTCCGGGCCGCCGGATGATCTCGCTGAACCGCCCGTCACCCGCACCGAACGGCACGTCCCACGCCTCCGCCGCGTACACCGCCGGCGCGCACAGCCCCAGCGCCGCCACCCGGTCCCCGTAGTGCCGGGCGAGATCGGCCACCGTCTGGCCGCTCATGCTGAAGCCGACGAGGACCAGCGGCCCGTCCACGCGCGCGTGCGCGTCGATGACGGAGACGGCCTGCTCGAAGCGGCGGCGCAGGCTCAGCTCGGGCAGCAGGCCGGTGCTCTCCCCGTGCCCGGAGAAGTCGAAGGCGAGGGCGTGGCAGCCGTGCGCGGTGAACTCCGACAGCAACGGCAGCAGCCGCTCCTTGCTGCCGTTGCCCGCGCCGTGCAGCAGTACGGCGGTCGCCCTGGCCGACTCACCCGGGCCGATGCCGCCGGACAGCCCGCTGAGTCGTTCACCGTCGACGGTATGTGCGAAGGGGACCAGCTCACTCATACGGCCATTCACTCACGCGGCCGGGCCTCGTGACGGGCGATCACAGACCCGGCGCTCCCCACACCGGGAACCAGCGGCTCAGATCCGGCTCGAGCCGCAGGTCGTTCGCGAGTACCGCCCTGATCTGCAACTCCAAGGCACTGTCGCGCCGTTCCCTGCCACCGGGGAGCGGCGCGAAAACGTAGAAGCTACCTCTCTTGTAGAGGTACACGAGCCCGAGCGGCCGCCGCTCATCGCCACCGCCCCGAAACCCGACGACGGAGCACAGCAACTGCGGCCCGAACCCGCTGCCTTCCAGCGCACTGTTCGCCGCGTGCAGATCGCTCACCAGCGCGGGCAGGTCCTCCGGCGACCGCCGCGAGACCAGCCACGTATACCCGTACGAGTCCCGGCTCATCTCCACCGGCGGCCCCGTCCGTTCGGCATCCGCGTCCAACAACGCCCGCACTTCCTGTCGTACGTCGTCGAAGGCCGCCCCTTCGACCGTCGCGAAGCACACCGAGCCGTGCCCGGTGGGTGTGAAACCGGCCGCCGCCTCCAGAGTGATCGCGGCCGACGGCAGCGCGAAGAGCTGGTCGAGGTCGGGGGCCACCGGCTTGCTGCGGCCCAGCAGGATGTCCAGGAGCCCCATCCCGCTCAGCCCGCCTTTCCGGAGGACGACGACTCGCCCAACTCGCGGGAGATCCGGCCCAGTTGGTCGAGCCGCTCCTCCAGGCTCGGGTGGGTCGAGAAGAGGCGTTGGATGCCCGGGGTCCTGCCGGACGCGGGCGTGAAGTAGAAGGCGTTGAAGGCCTGCGCGGTCCGTAGATCGCGGGTGGGGATCTTGGCGATGTCGCCGGTGAGCTTGGTCAGCGCGGAGGCGAGTGCCGAGGGGCGGCCGGTGAGCATGGCCGCGGCGCGGTCGGCGGCCAGCTCCCGGTACCGGGAGAGCGCCCGGATGAGGAGGAAGCTGAGCGCGTAGACGGCCGCGGACACCGCCATCACCGTCATGAGCACGACGGCCGTGTTCTGGTCCTTGCGGCCGTGCCCGCCGAACACCTGGGAGTAGAAGACGAACCGTACGATCAGCCCGGCGAGCACCCCGAGGAACGAGGCCACGGTGATCACCGCGACGTCCTTGTGTGCCACATGCGACAGTTCGTGCGCCAGCACGCCTTCGAGTTCGTCCGGCTCCAGCCGCCTCAGCAGCCCTGTGGTCACACAGAGCACAGCATGATCGGGATTCCGCCCGGTGGCGAAGGCGTTGGGCATGTCCATATCGGATACGGCGACCGCGGGCTTGGGCATGTCCGCGATGGCGCACAGCCGGTCGACGACCCCATGTAGCTGGGGATACTCCTCCCGCTCCACGACCCGGCCGCGCATCGCGTACAGCGCGATCCGGTCCGAGAACCAGTACTGCGCGCCGAGCAGCCCAGCCGCGATCACCACCACCAGCACCCAAGACTTCAGCAGCACGATCAACGCGGCCACGAACGCCACGTACAACAGCCCGAGCAGGAACAGCGTGACCCCCATCCGCACGGTCAGCCGTCGGTCGGCCTGAAAGCGGCTCTGCATCACGATCACCTCGAAATCGGGCACTCGCCTCGATTCCAGTGTGCACCCGGGCATTTCCACGTACATCCATGAAAAGGTCCGGCCTTTTCCACGAAGGAGTGCCGATCTCCCCCGCTCCGGGCAAAGCCCGGGCAAGGAACATGCTCGTCAGAAATTGGAGATCACACTGGTGAGCACGTCTCTGATCGTTTCGGCCCGCCGGGCGTCGTACGCCCGCCCGCCGCTCGCGTCCGCGATCTCCTGGAGCACGCTCCGGCCGTTCTTGTCCTTCTCGTCCGCCTTGTTTCCGTAGGCGATGGTGAAGATGCGGATCTGTCGCTGGTCGGGGTCGCCGATCCGCTTCAGCAGCGATTCCTTCGACAGGCTGCCGCTGTCCTCGTTGCGGCCGTCGGTGAGCAGGACGATCGCGTTGATGGCCTTCGGGTCGTAGTCGTCGCGCATGGCCTGTGTGGTGTGGTCGAGGGTGTCGTAGAGACCGGTCGCGCCCTCCGGTTCGAGGCTGGTGACGTTCTCGGACAGGAGGTCCGCGCGGGTGCCTCCGGGCAGCTTCCCGTTGTACGGGCCGAGCGGCACCAGTTCCTTGTAGTCCTCGCCCCCGCCGAGGACGTCGGCATCGGAGAACTTCAGCAGTCCGACCCGGTCGGTGCCGGTGAACTCGCCGAACAGAGCGGGTTCGGCCTGCTCCAGAAGCCCGATCTTGGTCTCGCCCGTGCCGGGAACCGTCTCGTTCATCGACTCGGAGGTGTCGATGACGATGCGTACGTTGGCACGCCGGCGCAAGGTCGGCCAGACGTCCAGCAGATGGTCGAGCACCTCTCCGCCGGGCATCGGCATACGGGTGAACTGCGCATCGGGCAGCACTCCGTTGGCCGCGTTGAGCACCTTGGAACCCTTGGGCTCATCGCCCTTGTGGTTGCGGAATCCGTAGGGAGCGAACTCCTTGTCGAAGACGCTGGTGTTGTGCAGGTACGCGAGGAAGTCCCCGGACACCGCCTTCTGAGCGGGGCTCATCCCGTTCAGTTCGATGTACGGATGGTCGGAGAACGGGACGCCGTCCTTCGGATAGAAGGAGACCAGCGGAGTGTCCGGCTTGCTGGTCTTCTCGCAGCCCTTCTCATTGCTGAGCGCGCCGCAGGGGTAGCCCGCGTTGTAGGCCGCGACGGTGTTCTCCTCCAGGGTGACGGCGGAGATGTACGACATGGCCTTCTCCGGGCTGCTCCGGTCGGCCTGGCGGAGGTTGAAGAGGAAGGTCAGCGTCGTGTCGCCGTAATGGACCGCGGACTCCTCGATGCTCTTCGCGAACGCCCGGTTGGCGGGCTTGTCGATGTGGGGGGTGCCCAGCTCACTGCTGGTGCCCGTCTTGGCGAAGAACGCGGCGACCGTCGCGTTGAGCCCGGAGGTGGAGTACCCGGGGTTGGTCTTGCCGAGCTTGAACGCTCCCCACTCCGGCTTGTCGTGGTCCGCCCAGAAGCTGTCGGCGTTCTGGGCCCACTCCGCGAGCGTGGCCCAGTCGAACCGTCTCTCGGGCCAGTTCAGGGCATCGGCCATCGGCTTGGGCATCGCGATGGTCAGCGGGCTCTGCACGATCGATTCCGCTTGCTGCGGGAACAGGTTCTTGTTCGGCCCCGGTGCCTGGGCGCGGGCCAGGGAGAGCCAGGTGCTCCCGGCGGGCGACCACACGTCCGGCTTATTCCCGTCGGACTCCTTCCAGCCGCGGGCCAGCGCGCGCATCCCGGTACCGGAGTTGACGCCGTCGACCTCGACCTTTATGCACTGCCCCTCGGCTGAGCGGTTTCCGTAGGCCTCGGCTGCCCGCTTCAGGGGCTCCGACTTGTCGACCGAGGCGGCGATACGCAGTCTGGTGGTCGCTTCTCCGCAGTCCGACAGCGCGGAGGGTGCCTTGTCGTCCGTACCATCGTCCCGCTCCGGCAGGACGACGACCGAGATGACCGCCGCCACCGCGACGAGCGCCACGGCGGGCAGTGCTCGCTTGAGCAACTTCTGCCGGGACTCGGTACTCGGGCGTGGCCCACGCCTGGGGCGCCGGGGCGGCGGAGTGCTCGCGCCCGGCCCGGTCGCCGGCCGCTCGGGCGGCGGCGGGAGAGGGGAGCCGAGGATTTCGTCCGGCTGCGAGGCGCGGACCGGTTCGGTCCGCGGTTCGGCGGCACGAGGCGGTTCGTTCAGTTCCTGGGCGCGGGGCGGCGCGCTCGGTACCCGAACGGGCGGCTCGGCCGGTTCCTGACTGGTGAAGCCGCGGCCGAGGGTGGACTCGCCGGGCTCAGGGAGGGTGAGTGCGGCGAGGGCGGCGATGGCCACCTCCGCCGCGTTGGCCGCGGCGCGCTCCTGGGATCCGGCGGCGTCGGCGGCGTACTTCTTGCCGTCCGCGAGGTCGCTGATGCCGCGGATGATGAGTGCCTGAAGACTGTCGGCGAGCTGCGCGGCCTGAGCGAAGCCGGCACCCTCCATCTCGATGGCTGCCGCGTCCTCGTAGTGACGGTGCAGGATCTGCGTTCTGAGGTCGCTCTCCGCGTCATTGAGGACGACGTCGCCGGATGCGATCGGCTTGAAGCGGATCTTGTAGTCGGTCGAGTCGAGCTGCTCGAGCTCGCGCGCCGCGTGTTTCGCCGCATGGAGAAAACGGTGCGGGGGCGCCCAGGAGCGGGGGCGTGCACCGAAGCCGCCCGGGGACTGCTTGCCGCTCTGGTAGGGATACACGTGGTCGGGGACGACGACATCCCCGAGCCTGAGGCCTTGCACCCCGCCCGCGACGCCGACGAAGAGCACGGCTTCGACCTGCAGCTCGTTGCGGTAGCGCTCCGTCAGTACAGCGGTGCCGGAGTTCCCCGTACCGATCTCGGCGAGATGCACGCGCCACCGGGCGTGCTCACTGGCAAGAAGGTATACGTCTACATATATGCCATCTTTGAGTGCCTTGTTCTCGATGCGCTCCGCGGTGGTCCTGAGGTGCTCGTGGACGGCCCGCCGCTCCACATCGAGTGCTGTAAGGATCAACGCTGCGCGCAAAGGAAGAGCTGTCGTCACCGGCCCGACCGAATCTTGATGTTGACCTGTCTGCTGATGCCCCAAGAGGTCCAAGATACGGCATCAAGGGGGCGAACACCCTTGTTGCGGGCGGGAGTTAGGGAATGACGCCGTCTCGTTATTCAGTACGAACGGCTGAGGGCCGTTGCTCCCGGAAATCCGGGAGCAACGGCCCTCAGTGCTGACTCGAACGCTGTTTTGGACGCCTAGTCCTAGACGTCGAAGTAGAGCTCGAACTCGTGCGGGTGCGGACGCAGCTGGAGCGGAGCGATCTCGTTCGTGCGCTTGTAGTCGATCCACGTCTCGATCAGGTCGGACGTGAAGACGTCGCCCTGGAGGAGGAACTCGTGGTCGGCCTCGAGGGAGTCGAGGACGGCCGGGAGCGAGGTCGGGACCTGCGCGACGTTCGCGTGCTCCTCGGGAGCCAGCTCGTAGAGGTCCTTGTCGATCGGCTCGGCCGGCTCGACCTTGTTCTTGATGCCGTCCAGGCCGGCCAGCATCAGGGCCGCGAAGGTGAGGTACGGGTTGCCGGAGGAGTCCGGCGCCCGGAACTCGACGCGCTTGGCCTTCGGGTTCGAGCCCGTGATCGGGATACGCATGGCCGCGGAGCGGTTGCGCTGCGAGTAGACCAGGTTGATCGGGGCCTCGAAGCCGGGGACCAGGCGGTGGTACGAGTTCACCGTCGGGTTGGTGAAGGCCAGCAGCGACGGGGCGTGCTTGAGGATGCCGCCGATGTAGAAGCGGGCGGTGTCCGACAGGCCCGCGTAACCGGCCTCGTCGTAGAACAGCGGGTCGCCGTTCGCCCACAGCGACTGGTGGACGTGCATGCCCGAGCCGTTGTCGCCGAAGATCGGCTTCGGCATGAAGGTGGCCGTCTTGCCGTTGCGCCAGGCGACGTTCTTCACGATGTACTTGAAGAGCTGGAGGTCGTCGGCCGCGGCGAGCAGCGTGTTGAACTTGTAGTTGATCTCGGCCTGACCGGCGGTGCCCACCTCGTGGTGCTGGCGCTCGACCTGGAGACCGGCCTTGTTCAGCTCCAGGGAGATCTCGGCACGCAGGTCGGCGAAGTGGTCGACCGGCGGGGTCGGGAAGTAACCGCCCTTGTAGCGGACCTTGTAACCACGGTTGTCCTCGATGGCGCCGGTGTTCCAGGCGCCCGCCTCGGAGTCGATGTGGTAGAAGGCCTCGTTCGACTTGGTCTCGAAGCGGACGCTGTCGAAGATGTAGAACTCGGCCTCGGGACCGAAGTACGCGGTGTCGGCGATACCGGTCGAGGCGAGGTACGCCTCCGCCTTCTTCGCCACGTTGCGCGGGTCACGGGAGTACTGCTCGCCCGTGATCGGGTCGTGGATGAAGAAGTTGATGTTGACCGTCTTGTCGCGGCGGAACGGGTCCACGCGCGCGGTGGACAGGTCGGCCCGAAGCGCCATGTCCGACTCGTGGATGGCCTGGAAGCCGCGGATCGAGGAGCCGTCGAAGGCCAGTTCCTCGCTCGGGTCGAAGGCCTCTGCCGGCACCGTGAAGTGCTGCATCACGCCAGGCAGGTCGCAGAAGCGGACGTCTACGAACTTGACGTCCTCGTCTGCGATGAACTTCTTGGCCTCGTCGGCGTTCTGGAACATCCAGCTCCTCCTACTCCCGACCGTCCGTGCCGGGGTGGTAGTTCGTTCGTGCGGCCAGTGCGGTGGCACACGCTGAGACCCGACAATAGGGACGGGTGATTTCTCGAGCGTGACCCATTTGTTTCGCCCAAGTTAACCGACCCCGGCCCGCCTGACCCCACCTGTCCGCATATCAAAACCGGCGCAGTACCGTGGACGCGTGGACAACAGGCAAGCAATCGGATCCTGGCTCTCCGGCCCGCGCGCCGCCGCGGAGGAAGCCGGTGCCGACTTCGGATACCGGGGCGAGCAGCTCGGCCTGCCGGAGTCGGGCCCCGGCTCGATCGCCCGCCCGGGCCGACGCCTCGGCGCCCTCGCGGTCGACTGGGGACTGTGCCTCCTGATCGCATACGGGCTGCTCACCGACGGCTACAACCAGGCGACGGGCAACTGGGCGCTGCTGATCTTCTTCGTGATGAGCGTCCTGACCGTCGGCACGATCGGCTTCACCCCGGGCAAGCGCCTGTTCGGCCTGCGGGTCCTCACCCTGGACACCGGCACCGTCAACCCCCTGCGCGCCCTCCTGCGCACGGCCCTGCTGTGCATCGCCATCCCGGCCCTGATCTGGGACCGCGACGGCAGGGGGTTGCACGACCGCTTGGCGCGCACGGTAGAGGTCAGGATCTGACGCCTTCCGCACGATCGTCTCCCGTACGACGTTGGGGGCGCCCGGATCACTCCGGGCGCCCCCAACGTCGTACGGGAGAGGTCAGCGCATTTTCGGGCCGCCGCGCGGCATCCGCATCCCCTTGGGCATCGGCCCCTTCGGCAAGGGCATGTTGCTCATCAGGTCACCCAGAGCGCGCAGCCGGTCATTCGTCGCGGTGACCTGGGGACCACTCAGGACCCGCGGCAACTTCAGCATCGTCGTACGGAGCTTCTTGAGTTCGACCTGGCCCTCGCCGGTCCCCACGAGGATGTCGTGCACCGGTACGTCCGAGACAATCCGAGCCATCCGCTTCTTCTCGGCGGCCAGCAGGCTCTTCACCCGGTTCGGGTTGCCCTCGGCCACCAGCACGATGCCGGCCTTGCCGACGGCTCGGTGCACCACGTCCTGCTGGCGGTTCATCGCCACCGCCGGGGTCGTCGTCCAGCCGCGCTTCATGTTGTCCAGCACCGCGGCCGCCGCTCCCGGCTGCCCCTCCATCTGCCCGAAGGCGGCACGCTCGGCCCGTCGTCCGAAGACGATCGCCATCGCGAGGAAGGCGAGGAGGAAGCCGAGGATGCCGAGATAGACCGGGTGACCGATCAGGAAACCGATCGCGAGAAAGACACCGAGGGTGCCGATTCCGACAGCCCCGAGTACAAGACCGATCTTGGAGTCGGCCCTGCGGGTCATCTTGTAGGTCAGAGCGATCTGCTTGAGTCGCCCGGGGTTCGCAGCGTCCGCTGCGTTGTCCTTCCTCGCCATGCCGAGAAGTCTACGTGGCGCGGGAAGCGCCGACGACGGCGGTGCCGCGTCGGCGGGCGGTCACGGGCGAGGGGCGAACGACGGCTGCACGAGGGACTGCTCCATGACGCGCTGCGCCTCGACCCTGTCCTTGGCCCGGCGGCGGTCCTCCATGACGGAGGTCCATGCGTTGCGGCGGGCGGTGCGCTGGCCGCCGCTCATGAGGATCGACTCGACGGCACGGAGTGCATCGGTGAAAGACGGAATCGCTGTGGCGCGTACTGGCGCGGCCTGCATAGTGGAGGTCCCCCCTCGGATGACGGCTTTGGGATGAGTCTGTACGTGGCGTGAGAACAGAGTCACAGATTGGTGTTACCAGGGCATGACCAAGCGGTCAAACGCCAATGAAGCCTTGATACGAGGCCCGAAAACGCCGACGCGGCTCTGACGGTGGCTCCCATCTGCGGGAACGGTCAGAACCGCGTCGTATCGGACACTACTCACGGGTAATGTCTTGTGTGCGGATTCACACGATCAGCTGGCACTGCGTGCCATCGCGCAGGTCGTACGAGATCGTCAGACGGCCTGCGAGGCGACGTACGAACCTCGCTTCTCCACAGCCATCTGGTACAGGCGTCCGGCGCGGTACGAGGAGCGCACCAGCGGCCCGGACATCACGCCCGAGAAGCCGATCTGCTCGGCCTCCTCCTTCAGCTCCACGAACTCCTGCGGCTTGACCCAGCGCTCCACGGGGTGGTGGCGCACGGTCGGGCGCAGGTACTGCGTGATGGTGACCAGCTCGCAGCCGGCCTCGTGCAGCTGGCGCAACGCCTCGCTGATCTCCTCGCGGGTCTCGCCCATGCCGAGGATCAGGTTCGACTTGGTGACCAGGCCGACGTCACGGGCCTCGGTGATGACCTTCAGGGAGCGCTCGTAGCGGAAGCCGGGGCGGATGCGCTTGAAGATGCGCGGGACCGTCTCGATGTTGTGCGCGAAGACCTCCGGGCGGGAGGAGAAGACCTCGGCGAGCTGGGCCGGTTCGGCGTTGAAGTCGGGGGCCAGCAGCTCGACCTTGGTGCGGCCTGCCTCGCGGTTCGCGGTCTGGGCGTGGATCTGGCGGACCGTCTCCGCGTACAGCCAGGCGCCGCCGTCCTCCAGGTCGTCGCGGGCGACGCCGGTGATGGTGGCGTAGTTGAGGTCCATCGTGACCACGGACTCGCCCACACGCCGGGGCTCGTCGCGGTCCAGCGCTTCCGGCTTGCCCGTGTCGATCTGGCAGAAGTCGCAGCGCCTGGTGCACTGGTCGCCGCCGATGAGGAAGGTGGCCTCGCGGTCCTCCCAGCACTCGTAGATGTTGGGGCAGCCCGCCTCCTGGCAGACCGTGTGCAGGCCCTCGCTCTTCACGAGGTTCTGCATCTTGGTGTACTCGGGGCCCATTTTCGCCCGGGTCTTGATCCACTCGGGCTTGCGCTCGATGGGGGTCTGGCTGTTGCGGACCTCCAGGCGCAGCATCTTGCGTCCGTCGGGGGTGACTGCGGACACGACCGGCTCCCTGTAGCTTCGATTCTTCGGCGCACACCAGCGTACGCCCGTGTTTGATGGGCCCTTCTGTGAGGCCAACCTGTGGGCCTCGGGGTCCATTCCTTACGTCAGGCGGTCGCCTTCTCGATCTCCCGCGGCTTCAGGTCCGCGTTCTCCAGTACGCCCCGCAAGTGCTTCTCGGCCACCGGCAGGACCTCGGTGATCGTGACCTCGCGCCCCAGCTCGTACGCCAGTGACGTGACGCCCGCGTCCCGGATCCCACACGGGATGATCTTGTCGAAGCTGGAGGTGTCCGGGTTCACGTTCAGGGCGAAGCCGTGCATCGTGACGCCCTTGGCCACGCGGATGCCCACGGCGCAGATCTTGCGGTCCTCGCGGCGCTGACCGGCGTTCGAGGGGGCGTACTCGGGGCCGTTGAGCCGCGGGTCGAACTCGTCGTCCGTAAGGCGTGGGTCGAAGTCCAGGGAGAGTCCTCCCGCCCGTCGCCCGCCACCACCCTCAGCCGAAGCGCTGCGCGCTGCCCCTCCATATCGGGCGGGGCGCTGTTCCACGGGGTCGCCGAGTATCCACACGCCCGCGCGGCCCTCGACCCGTGAGGTCTCGAGGCCGAAGTCGGCGCACACGCGGATCATCGCGTCCTCGAGGCGGCGCAGATGGGCGACGACGTCGACCGGGCGCGGCAGCTTCTGGATCGGGTAGCCGACGAGCTGGCCGGGGCCGTGCCAGGTGATCTTGCCGCCGCGGTCCACGTCCACGACCGGGGTGCCGTCGAGGGGCCGCTCCTCGGGCGCGGTGCGCCGGCCCGCCGTGTAGACCGGCGGGTGCTCCAGGAGCAGACAGGTGTCGGGGATCTCGTCCTGGAAGCGAGCGGCGTGCACGCGGCGCTGCTCGTCCCAGGCCTGCTGGTACTCGACGGAGTCCGCTCCGAAACCCATCCGGACGAACCGCAACTCACCCACGGCAAACGCCTCCCTGGAAGACCCGTAAGGCACGTACGCGCCCCACGCCACTGTACGTCCGGGCTCTGGCCGGCCGAGTTCGGCCCTGTGCCGAGCCGAGTTCGGCCCTGCCCGTCCGGTGCCGTCACCCTCCGGGTAATCCTCACACGATCGGATGAATGCGTATCGAAGCGTGTGATGGCGCACTCACGGACCGCTACATTCGCGCCGTTCACGAGGCCACTTCACCGAGGCCTGGAAGGCAGGAGCTCGCACCGCAGATGACGGAACGACCCGCGCAGCGCATCCCCAACCGTCAGCTCGCCGCACTGATCGCAGAAGCGGGGTTCTCCAACGCGGGACTCGCCCGTCGCGTGGACCAGCTCGGTCTCGAGCACGGGCTTGACCTGAGATACGACAAGACGTCGGTGACCCGCTGGCTACGCGGCCAGCAGCCGCGCGGCACGACACCGGCACTGATCGCCGAGGTGTTCACACGCCGGCTCGGGCGCCGGCTCACCGCGC
Organism: Streptomyces pseudoechinosporeus; assembly: GCF_054783935.1. Taxonomy (NCBI): domain Bacteria; kingdom Bacillati; phylum Actinomycetota; class Actinomycetes; order Kitasatosporales; family Streptomycetaceae; genus Streptomyces; species Streptomyces pseudoechinosporeus. The sequence goes on along the minus strand of NZ_BAAGPS010000021.1, from coordinate 21,097 downwards.
AGGATCTGGGCCTGGACGCCTGCGCCCCCGTGTACGCGGGGCTCGAGTTCGCGGCCACGCCCGAGGAGGCCGTGGACATCGTCAGCGGACTGTGGCGCAAGGACTCCGGGAGCCACGCGGAACTGCGCAAGATCGCGTTCACCCCGGCGGGGCTCGTCGTGCCGAGCCGGGACTGGCTGATCGGGCGGCCCGACGACCGGGTGGGCCGCGCCGGGGACCCCACGGTCGTACGGGTGCCCGCGCAGGGCCGCCCGGGCGTCGTGCCCCGGCTGCGTACGCAGGCCGAGCGGCAGACCGAGCGCGAGCCCGGGCAGCGGGTGACCGCGGGCGACATCGCGGCGCTGCGGAAGGTCGGGGAGCTGTTCCGGGCGCTGGACCACGCCTACGGCGGCGGCCACGCCCGGCAGGCCCTGGTGCGCTATCTGGAGCACGAGGCGGAGCCGATGCTGCGGGGCACGTACGGGGAGCAGACCGGGCGTCAACTGTTCGCCGCCGCCGCCGATCTCACCCGGCTCGCCGGCTGGACCTCGTACGACATCGCCGCGCACGGACTGGCCCAGCGGTACTTCGTGCAGGCGCTGCGGCTTGCGCAGGCGGCGGGGGACCGGGCGTACGGGTCGTACGTCCTGGTGACGATGAGCCGGCAGGCCGTGTACCTGGGCCACGGCCGGGAGGCGGTGCAGCTGGCGCGGGTCGCCCAGCAGGGCGTGGGCTCGTCCGCGCCGTCCGTCGTGCAGGCGCTGCTGCACGCGGCCGAGGCGCGCGGGCACGGGGTGCTCGGCGAGGTACGGGCCTGCACGGCGTCCCTCGTACGCGCGGAGCGGGCGCTGGAGGTGGCCCGGCCCACCGACGACGTCCCGTACTGGGCGCACTTCTTCGATCAGGCGCAGCTCGCGGACGAGTTCGGGCACTGCCACCGGGACCTCCAGCAGTACCGCGCCGCCGCCCAGCACGCCGAACGCTCCCTCCAGCTCCGGGCTCCCGGCTACGCCCGCAGCCGCCTCTTCTGCCGCGTCGTCCTCGCCACCGCCCGCCTCGGTCTCGGCGAACTCGACCAGGCCTGCCAGCTGGGCGCGGAGGCGGCGGCCCAGGCCGCCGAGATGCGCTCGGTGCGGGCGGTGGAGTACGTACGGGACTTCGAGCGGCGGCTGGAGCCGTATCGGGACGCGGCGCCCGTGCGGGGGTATCGCGACAAGGTGGCCGCGCTCGGGTAGTGGTGCGGGGTTGGAGGTCCCGCCCCGCGACGGGACCTCCACCCCTGTCTGGTTACGCGGCCCTGGGTAACGGGGCCGCCGTGTGCGCCGAGTTCGCGCCGAGGTCTGTCAGCAGGGCCGTTGCCGCGCGGTGGCCCGAGTGCAGGGCGCCCTGGACCGTGCTGGTGTCGCGGTGGTCGCCGCAGACGTAGAGGCCGGCGAGGAGGCGAACGGGGCGGCGGAGGTCGTGCGGGGGCGGCATCGCGGGGACGGCGTCCGGGGTGTGGTGGACGGCGAGGAGCTCCCAGCGGAGCGTGGACGTGCCGTAGAGCTCGGCCAGGTGGGCGCGTACGACCCGGTCGACGTCCGGAGGCGGTGCGCCGAGGATCGTGGACGAGACCAGGGCGCGGCCCGCGGGGGCGCGGGACGGGTCGACCTCGCTGAGGACGGCGGTGTGGGCCACCGGGCCGCGACGGTCCGCGTCGAGGAGCAGCCCCGCTCCGGCCGGAGGCACCTCGTCGGGCGTGTGGTGCACCACCGTCACCGGGTGGAACGGCGGCACCCGCAGGCCGGGCAGCAACTCGGCGGCGGCGCGGGCGCCGGTCGCCAACAGGATGGCCCGGCAACGGAGTTCGCCGTGCTCCGCGGTGCGTACGGATGTCGTGGACACGGACGTGACCTGCACGCCGGTGCGGACCGTCCCCGGCGGCAGAGCGGCGGCGAGCAGCTCCGGCAAGGTGTCGGCGCCGCCCTCCGGCACGCACAGCCGTCCGGCGGCGAAGGCGCGCAGCGCGAGGTCCGCGGACCGGCTGGACATCGTCAGATCCGGGTCGCAGAGCAGCGCGGCCAGCAGCGGTCGCAGAAAGCCCTCGACGGTACGGGCGGGCATTCCGCGTGCCGCCAGCGCGTGACCGGCCGGCCGGTCCGGTCGCGCCAGCAGGCGCTCCACCGGGGCGGCGGCGATCCGACCGAGCGCGGCGGCGAGCCGTGCCTGGTCGACGGCGCCGCCGAGCGGTGGGAAGGCCCGCGACAGGGCGGGGACGGCGGCCTGTGGCGCCTGGGTCACGGCGCCGACGGGCGACGGCGCCGCCCGACGGGCGGCGCGCGGCCTCCGGGGGGCGGCCACAAAGGCGCGTGCCGCGCCGAGTGCGCCCCTTGCGCCCCCGGCGCTCGTTACGCTCCCGGGCTCGGCCGCCCGGTGCGTACGGCCGTCGGCGTGGACGAGGACGCCTGGTGCGAACGGGCGCAGGGTCAGGGCGTCGAGACCCGGAGTGAGGCGTAATTCCGGGTACGCGGTGGACAACAGCCGGCCGATCCGGTCGAGCCGGAAACCGTCGACCTTCTCGGTCGACATACGGCCGCCGACGTAAGGGGCGGCCTCCAGGACTACGGTCGTTACTCCTGCGCTGGTCAGCCGGTGGGCAGCCGAGAGTCCCGCGACCCCGGCTCCCACTATGACGACGTCCGCCTGATAAGCGGGCTCAAGCACGTGCCCCTCCTCGAGGTCGCGCGGCTCCTGGGGACGTCATGCCCCCGACACGCTTCCGGAATTCCGGAGTTTCTGGACGAGAGTAGGGCGCGGGACGCTCCGCGGGGGTCGCGCATAAGCAGGGCACGGGCGCACGGGGGCGCTCCGCTGGGGGCGCGGTTTGAAGCTGCGGGTTGAGTGTGGCTGGTCGCGCCGTTCCCCGCGGGGTGCCTCCGGCGGTGGGGCGGCTGCGGGTGCGTGGTGGTTGCTCGCGCCGTTCCCCGCGCCCCTTTGGGTCCGTGGGTGGGTCGGGGCCGTGGGCCGGTGCGTCAGCCCGTCGCAGGCCGGGCGTACGGCCCTTTGCTGGTACACGGTCCTGGTTCTCCGAGACCGGACCTAAGCGACGGGCATACGACGCACCGGCCCACGACCCCTCCCGCCGGGGGGAGGCTGCGGGCACGTGGTGGCTGGTGAGCATGGTGGCGGGCGGTTCCGGGAGCGCCCCTTCAGGGGCGCGGGGAACTGCGCGACCAGCCACGACGCACCCGCAGCCGCGACACGGCGTGTCACCCCCACCCCCTTGCGGGGGCCTGGGGGCGCAGCCCCCCGTTTCGGGAAGGGGCGGGCCTGGGGAAAGAAACCCCTCCCACCCCAGCCCCCGCGTACCCGCACCGGAATCAGCCCCGGGCCGCCGCCCTGATCGTCTCCTCGATGCCGGGGAACGCGAAGGCGAAGCCCGACTCCAACAGCCGGGTGGGGAGCACCCGTTGGCTGCCCAGTACGTCCCCGGCCATCTCGCCGAGTGCGAGCCGCAGTGCGGGTGCGGGCACCGCGAAGAGGGTGGGCCGGTGCAGTACCCGGCCCATCGCCGCTGTGATCTCGCGGTTGGTGAGCGGCTGTGGAGCCGTCAGGTTGAAGGGGCCCGACAGGGACTCCGTGTCGAGCAGGTGCCGCAGTGCGGCCACCTCGTCGTGCAGTGCGATGTAGCTCCAGTACTGGCGTCCGTCGCCCAGCCGCCCGCCGAGCCCCGCCTTGAAGAGCGGGAACAGTCGTCCCCAGGCGCCGCCCTTGGCGGACACCACCAGTCCGGTGCGCGCGAAGACGGTCCGTACACCTGCCTCCTCGGCCGGAGCCGCCGCCTCCTCCCACTCCACGCACAGCGAGGGCAGAAACCCGTCCCCGGGCGGTGAGTTCTCGTCCACGGCCCGTTCGCCGGTCTCTCCGTAGAAGCCGATCGCGCTGCCGTTCACAAAGACCCGCGGCAACGGGGAGAGGGAGGCGGCCGCCTCCGCGAGCGCCGCCGTGCCGAGCACCCGGCTGTCGCGGATCTTCCGCTTGTACGCGTCCGTCCAGCGGCGGTCGCCGACGCCGGCCCCGGCGAGGTTCACCACGGCGTCGCACCCGGTGAGCCCCGCCGCGTCGACGTACTGCCGCTCGGGGTCCCACTCGACCTCGTCCTTCGTCCGGGGCGTACGGCGCACGAGCCGCACCACCTCGTGCCCGTCCGCGGTCAGCGACCGCACCAGTGCCGCACCGATGAGACCGGACGCCCCGGCCACGGCGATTCGGGAAGCTGTCATGGCCCCATCCTCCGCCAACAGCCCGCAGAGCATCTCGCCGAGGGGTGCCGGAAACACCGGACGACAACTCGCACCCCCGCCGTACAGTGACCTCCATGCCCGCCTTGCACATACGCCCCGCCAGCTACGACGACGAGGACGCGCTGGGCCGGCTCGACCGTGCGACCTGGTCGTATCTGCACGCGGTCCGGCCCCGGGAAGAGCCGCCGTACGAGCCGTTCTTCGGTGACCGCTACGGGCCCCGCGACCATCTCGTCGCGGAGCTGGACGGACGCCTCGTCGGCTATGTGCGCCTCGGTTTCCCCACCCCGCTCGCCTCCAACGCACACGTACGGCAGATCCAGGGCCTCGCCGTCGCCGAGGAGGCACGCGGCTTCGGCGTGGGCCGGGCGCTGATCCGCGCGGTGATCGCGGAGGCCCGCCGCCAGGGCGCCCTGCGCATCTCGCTGCGCGTCCTCGGCCACAACACCCCGGCCCGCAAGCTGTACGAGTCCGAGGGCTTCGTCGTGGAGGGCGTCCAGCCGGGGGAGTTCTACCTCGACGGGAAGTACGTCGACGACGTGCTGATGGGCCGCAGTCTCTGAGCCTCCGTCAGGGAACAGGCGCTGGGACCCGTCAGCGCGTGACCAGGCTCAGGACGTGACCAGGTCGCCCGTGTCCACCGGTGTCGACGACCTCGCCGCCTGCGCCGCGTCATCCGCGACCTCGTCCGCGGTCAGGACGTAACCCGTCTCGTCGTCGCTCGTGGACCGGGCGAAGACGACCCCGTACACCTTGCCGTCCGTGGTCAGCAGGGGGCCGCCGGAGTTGCCGGGCAGCACCGTGGAGCGGATGGAGTAGATCTCGCGGGTGACGGTGTCGGAGCCGTAGATGTTCTGGCCCGTGGCCTGGATCTTGTTCGCGACGGTGGCCGCCTGGAGGTCGAGGCCGCCGTCCTGCGGGTAGCCCGCGACCACGGCCGCGTCGCCGCGGGTCGCGCTGGTGTCGAAGGGCAGTACGGGGGCTTCCAGGCCCGGTACGTCGAGGACGGCGACGTCCTTGTCGGGGTCGAAGAGGACGACCCTCGCCTCGTACGCCCGGCCCGTGCCGCCCACGCGTACGGTCGGCTCGTCGATGCCCGCCACCACGTGGGCGTTGGTCATCACATGCTCGGAGGCGTAGACGAAGCCGCTGCCCTCGCGGCCCTGGCCGCCCGCGACGCCCTCGACCTTCACCGAGGAGCGCGTCGCGGCCCGGGTCGCCGCCGCGGTGACGCTGTCCCCGGAGGGCTTGGCGACGCTCGTGGCCGGCTCGCTCTCGAACGGGTTGAAGACCTGCGGGAACCCTGCCTCCGTCAGCGCCGAGGTGGCGCGGGAGAACCAGGCCGGGGTCGTCTCCGGCATCACGTCCTGCACCGCGCCGAGCAGCGAGGAGCCGCGGATGGCCTGGCTGAGGACGGGGGAGGCGGACGCGGCGAGCACGCTCGCGGCGACCCAGGACACCACCAGGACGGCCACCGTGTTGGCCGCGGCTCCGCCGACTCCGTCGGCGATGCGCAGCGGGCCTTGGTCCAGCTCGCGGCGCAGCCGCAGGGCCAGCCGCCCCGCCAGCTCGTGCCCGACCACGGCCGGCACCAGCACGGTGAGCACCGCCGTGATCGTCGCCGTCGTGGTCCCCGGCGACACCAGGTCCATCATCCAGGGCAGCACCCATACGCCGATGACCGCGCCGCCCACGAAACCGGCCAGCGACACGCAGCCCGCCACGAGCCCGCGCCGGTAGCCGGACGCCGCATAAACGAGGATCACCAGCAACAGCAGGATGTCGAGCAGGTCCACGGAGCGCCCTTTCTCTTGGACCCCTCAGTACGCGCGCAGCGGGCCCAGTGATCAAGCACGCGCGCGTGGAGCCCGCAAATCGGCCACGCGCGCATGGGAGTCGCCGCGTCCTCCCGGGGATGACCCCTGGGATCCCCAGCCGGAATCCGTACACGTGCGTGGAACCTAAGAAACGTGCAGGGCCCGGGCGTTGGTTCCACCGGGTGGCACAGCACACATCGCGGAAGGCACGGGTGTCCCGGAGAGTGGGCCTCATGCGTGTCTTCCGTGCACCGCTTGCGCGTCTGCCGCGTGCGGTGCGGGTGGCCCTGGTCTGTCTGCCCGGCCTCGCGGCCGTCATCGCGCTGGTCCTCTGGGCCATGGGCGCCGACCGGACGCCGTCGGGTGCCGGACGGCCCGCCACGGCGCGGACCCCCGCGGGACACCGCGCCGAACGGCCCGCCATCGTGCCCAGGGAGCACTGGCTCGGCGACGCCGCGTACACGCGCCCGCCCACCCGGTACGCCGACCGCGTCCTGGCCGTGTTCGTGCACCACACCGACTCGCCGAACGACTACGACTGCGCCGACGCGCCCCGCATCATCCGGGACATGTACGTCGGTCAGGCCGGCGGCCGGCAGTGGGACGACATCGGCTACAACTTCCTCGTCGACCGCTGCGGCACCATCTACGAGGGCCGGGCGGGCGGAGTCGAGCGGCCCGTCGTCGGGGCGCACACCCAGGGCTTCAACATCGGTACGACGGGGATCGCGGCGATCGGCACCTTCACCGCCGGAGTGCCGGTCCCACAGGCCATGACCGACGCCATCGCGGCCGTGGCCGCCTGGAAGCTGGGCCTCAGCGACATCGACCCGCGCTCCCCGGTCCGGCTGGTCTCCACGAACAGCATGAGCAGGTACCGGGCAGGCACACCCGGGACCTTCGCGGCCGTCGCGGGCCACTCCGACGGCTACTACACCGCCTGCCCGGGCGAGGCCCTGACGGCCCGTCTCCCCGCGATCCGGGAACGGGCGGCCCACCTCCAGGGCAGGCGGTAGCTCACAGGTACGCCACAGCCGACTCACCGAACACCCAGAGCCACGCCTTCTAGCGTCGTGGCACGCACTGACTGGAGGTGGGGATCATGAACAGTCACCAGAACGAGAAGCAGCGGCAGTCCCGGCGGACGTCCCTGTGGACGCGGGCCGTACGAAGCCCCTGGACCGTGGCCTGTGTGGTGGCCGCCGTCGTGGTGGGGCCCTCCGCCGCCACCGCGTCCGCCCTCGACCGCGCCAACGCGGCACCCCCGCACAGCGCCCCGAGGACCGGCTCGTACGCCCCGGAGACTCACCGGCACCTGCCCGGCCAGTAGCTCCCCAGTAGCTCTCAGTCCGCGAACCGCTCCCACAGCCGTGGAAAGCGTTCCGCCAGCACCTTCTGGTTCTCGAAGTCGATCGGTGTGCCCGTCGGCTCCGGGGGCGCGGGCGGGATGCCGAGGTCCGGGGCGGCGGTGCCGGTGAGCTGTTCGTACGCCTCGTCGGCCGCGTAGCCGAGCTCCTCGCCGTCGCCGTCGACCTCGTCGTCGAAGTCGGGCAGGAGCTCGGCGAGCTGGTCGGGATCGTGCACGGCATGTTCGTACACCTCCCGCCCCTGACCGATCAGCCAGCAGCGGAAGTAGTCGAAGGCGTCGTCGCTGGCCCCGTCGAGGAGGATCCAGGCGGCGCCCCAAAGGTCCCAGGTGTAGGCGCGGTTGTAGCGGGCCTCGAAGTGACGGGCGAAGTCCAGGACCGAGTCCGGGTCAAGGCCGATGAGCCGTTCGACGAGCAGGTCGGCCTGCTCCTCGGGGTCGCCCTCGGCGGCCTCGCGGGTCGCGTCCACCAGCTCCCAGAACTCCGTCTCGTCCATCACGTGCACCAGCATCGGGCCTGTACCCGGCCCGCGCACCTGGGCGCAGGCAGATCGTTATGCGCGCACATGCCGACGGAAAACCCGATGGAAAGCCAGACAGCAGCTGTCGGCTTTCGGCGGGATGCTCGGCGTATGGAGAACGCACAGCCACTCAAGGGAAAGATCGCCCTGGTCGCGGGCGCCACACGCGGCGCCGGGCGGGCCATGGCGGTGGAGCTGGGACGCGCCGGGGCCACCGTGTACGTCACGGGACGCACGACCCGTGACCACGTCAGCGAGGTCGGCCGGTCCACCGAGACCATCGAGGAGACCGCCGAACTGGTCGACGCGGCGGCCGGAACCGAAGGCCGGGGCACCGCCGTGCCGACCGACCACCTGGAGCCGGAGCAGGTACGGGCCCTCGTCGCCCGCATCGACCGGGAGCAGGGCCGTCTCGACATCCTCGTCAACGACCTCTGGGGCGGCGACGTCCACCTGGACATGGGGGCGAGGGAGCAGCCGAAGATGTGGGAGATGGACCTCGACAAGGGGCTGCGGGTCATGCGCCTCGGCATCGAGTCGCACATCGTCACCAGCCACTGCGCCCTGCCGCTGCTGGTCCGCAACCGCGGCGGCCTGCTCGTCGAAGTCACCGACGGCACCGAGGAGTACAACCGCACCACCTACCGCAAGCCGTTCTTCTACGACCTCGCGAAGATGACCCCGATCCGCATGGCGTACGGCCTCGGCGAGGAGCTGAAGGACTTCGGCTGTACGGCCGTCTGTCTCACACCGGGCTGGCTGCGCTCCGAGGCGATGCTCGACTCCGCCTTCCACGTCACCGAGGAGAACTGGCGGGACGCCTGCGCGCAGGCCCCGCACTTCGCGATCTCCGAGTCGCCCACGTACATCGGACGGGCGCTGGCCGCGCTCGCCGCCGATCCCGAGGTGGCGCGCTGGAACGGGCAGTCGCTCTCCAGCGGAGGCCTGGCCCGGGAGTACGGCTTCACGGACGCCGACGGCTCGGCGCCCGACGCCTGGCGCTATATCGCGGAGGTCGAGCAGGCGGGCAAGCCCGCGGACGTCACGGGCTATCGGTGACCTGCGCGTCGTAGTACGCCGCCGTCCGGGCCGCCGCCCGCGCGAAGCGATTCCGCAGCCCGGACGGCTCCAGGACCTCCACCTCAGGGCCGAGGGCGAGGAGTTGGGTGTACGCCACGTCGTGCGACTCGACGGGCAGCATGAGCGTCACCCGGCCCTCGCCGTCGGGCGGCCCGGCCGCGGCCAGCGCCTCCTGCGCGGAGAGCGGATCGACGGCGTACCTCAGCTGCCGCCTGCCGACCTCTGTCAGCCGTACCACCACCGTCGCCCGCAGGATCGAGCGCGCGAACTGTGCCGCGCGCTCCGCCCAGAAGCCGGGCAGGTCGAATGCCTCGTCGCGTACGAAGCGCTCGTCGCCGCTCTCCACCGCCGTGAACCGGTCGATGCGGTAGACGCGAAAGGAGCCGGGGTTCGTCACGCGGGCGCACACATACCAGACGCCGGCCTTCAGCACGAGGCCGTACGGCTCCAATTCCCGCTCTACCTCCGCCTCTTGGCGCCGGTAACGGGCGATGATCCGGCGGTCGTCCCACACCGCCTCCGCGACGGCGGGCAGCAACTCGGGCGTCTTCGGCTCGGCGAACCAGGCGGGCGCGTCCAGATGGAAGCGCTGCGCCGCGCTGTGCGGGGCGTCGCGCAGGGACGGCAGCAACGCCGCCGACACCTTCAGCCGCGCGGCCGAGGCGGCGTCCTCGAGCCCCATCTCGCGCAGCGCACCGGGCACTCCGCTCAGAAACAGCGCCTCGGCCTCGCTTCTCGCGAGCCCGGTGAGCCGGGTCCGGTACCCGCCGATGAGCCGATACCCACCGGCCCGCCCCCGATCCGCGTACACCGGCACCCCCGCCTCCGAAAGCGCCTGCGCATCGCGCGTGATGGTCCGCTCGGACACCTCCAACTCCCGTGCCAGCTCGGCGGCGGTCATGGAGGGGCGGGACTGGAGGAGCAGCACCATCTTGATGAGGCGGGCAGCGCGCATACAGCCATCATGCCGGGCGGCACTGACAGCGAAGGGGCACGGCAGCCGCCGTACCCCTTCAATGCAGGCCCGTTCCTACAGGCCGTACTTCTCGCGCGCTTCCTTCACCGCGGTCGCCTTGACCTCGCCGCGCCGCGCGAGCTGGGCGAGGGCCGCGACCACGATCGACTCGGCGTCGACGCCGAAGTGGCGGCGGGCCGCCTCGCGGGTGTCCGAGAGGCCGAAGCCGTCGGCGCCCAGCGAGGAGTAGTCCTGCTCGACCCACTGTGCGATCTGGTCGGGGACCTGGCGCATGTAGTCGGACACCGCGAGGACGGGGCCCTCGGCACCGTGCAGCACCTGACGGACGTACGGCACCCGCTCCTCGCCCCGCAGCAGCGCCGCGTCCGCCTCCAGGGCGTCCCGGCGCAGCTCCGTCCAGGACGTCGCCGACCACACATCGGAAGCCACGCCCCACTCCTCGGCGAGCAGCTTCTGGGCCTGAAGCGTCCAGTGGATCGCCGTGCCGGAACCCAGCAGCTGGATGCGCGGCGCGATGGGGGTCCCCCCGGGCTCGAGCGAAGCCGAGAGGTTGGGGGAGGCGGCCACGTTCAGCCCCGCCGACTCGGCCGTGTTGAAGCGGTACAGGCCCTTGACGATGCCCTCGTCGACGCCGGCCCCAGAGGGCTTCGCGGGCTGCGGCAGGGGCTCGTTGTAGACGGTGAGGTAGTAGAAGACGTTCGGGTCCTCGCCCGGAGCCGCCTCGCCGTACATGCGGCGCAGGCCGTCCTTCACGATCGCCGCGACCTCGTACGCGAACGCCGGGTCGTAGGTCAGCGCCGCCGGGTTGGTCGCCGCGATGACCGGCGAGTGGCCGTCCGCGTGCTGCAGGCCCTCGCCCGTCAGCGTCGTACGGCCGGCCGTCGCGCCGATCAGGAAGCCGCGGCCGAGCTGGTCGCCGAGCTGCCACATCTGGTCGGCCGTGCGCTGCCAGCCGAACATCGAGTAGAAGATGTAGAACGGGATCATCGCTTCGCCGTGCGTGGAGTACGCGGTGGACGCGGCGATGAAGTCGGCCATCGAACCGGCCTCGGTGATCCCCTCGTTGAGGATCTGGCCGTCCTTGGCCTCCTTGTAGTACATGAGCTGGTCGCGGTCGACCGGCTCGTACGTCTGCCCCTTCGGCGAGTAGATGCCGAGGGAGGGGAAGAGGCTCTCCATGCCGAAGGTGCGCGCCTCGTCGGGCACGATCGGCACCCAGCGCCTGCCCGTCTGCTTGTCGCGGACCAGGTCCTTGACCAGGCGTACGAAGGCCATGGTCGTCGCCACGTTCTGCGAGCCGGAGCCCTTGTCGAACGCGGCGAAGGTCTTGTCGGCGGCGGCAGGGAGGGGTGCCAGTGCGTGTGTGCGGCGAGCGGGGGCCGGGCCGCCGAGGGCCGCGCGGCGCTCCTGGAGGTAGCGGACCTCGGGGGAGTCGGCGCCCGGGTGGCCGTACGGAACGACGCCGTCCACGAACTGCGCGTCGGAGATGGGCAGTTCGAGCAGGTCACGCATCTGCTTGAACTCGTCCGTCGACAGCTTCTTCATCTGGTGGTTGGCGTTCTTGGACGCGAAGCCCTGGCCGAGCGTGAAGCCCTTGACCGTCTGGGCGAGGATCACCGTCGGCGCGCCCTTGTGCTCGACGGCGGCCTTGTACGCGGCGTACACCTTGCGCGCCTCGTGACCACCGCGGGACAGGTGGAAGCACTCCAGGATCTTGTCGTCGCTGAGCAGCTTCGCCATCTCGACGAGTGCCGGGTCGGTGCCGAAGAAGTCCTGGCGGATGTAGGCGGCGTCGCGGGTCTGGTACGTCTGCACCTGCGCGTCCGGTACCTCGCGCAGGCGGCGTACGAGCGCGCCCGTGGTGTCGAGCTGGAACAGCTCGTCCCAGGCGTTGCCCCACAGCGACTTGACGACGTTCCAGCCCGCGCCGCGGAACTGGGCCTCCAGCTCCTGCACGATCTTGAAGTTCGCGCGGACCGGGCCGTCGAGGCGCTGGAGGTTGCAGTTGATGACGAAGGTCAGGTTGTCCAGGCCCTCGCGGGAGGCGAGCGCGAGTGCGGCCGTGGACTCGGGCTCGTCCATCTCGCCGTCACCGAGGAACGCCCACACGTGCGACTGCGAGACGTCCTTGATGCCGCGGCTGGTGAGGTAGCGGTTGAAGCGCGCCTGGTAGATGGCGGAGAGGGGGCCGAGGCCCATCGAGACGGTGGGGAACTCCCAGAGCCAGGGGAGGCGGCGCGGGTGCGGGTAGGAGGGGAGGCCGTTGCCGCCCGCCTCCTGGCGGAAGTTGTCGAGGTGCGTCTCGTTCAGCCGGCCGTCGAGGAAGGCGCGGGCGTAGATTCCGGGGGAGGCGTGGCCCTGGATGTAGAGCTGGTCGCCGGAGCCGTCACCCTCCTTGCCCTGGAAGAAGTGGTTGAAGCCCGTCTCGTAGAGCCAGGCCGCGGAGGCGAAGGTGGCGATGTGGCCGCCGACGCCGTGTTTCGCACCCCGGGTCACCATCGCGGCCGCGTTCCAGCGGTTCCACGCGGTGATACGGGCCTCCATCGCCTCGTCGCCGTCCACGGTGGGCTCGGCGGCGGTGGGGATGGTGTTGACGTAGTCGGTCTCAAGGAGCTTGGGCAGCGCGAGACCGCCCGCCTCCGCGCGCTCCAGCGTGCGGCGCATCAGATATGCGGCGCGGTGCGGCCCGGCCGCCTTGGTGACGGCGTCCAGAGAGGCCCGCCACTCGGCGGTCTCCTCGGGGTCGCGGTCCGGGAGCTGGTCGAGCTCGCTCGGCTGGATAGCGGTGGGGTCGGTCATTGCGCCGCCTTCCGGATACGGAGGGGGCACGTGAAGGGGGTTCCTTCGACGGTCTCCCTCAGCGGTAAGGGGTGGGATGTGCCCTTTGTCTTTGGCAGGACAGGGCGGCGGGCTGTGGTGGCAGCCCGTCGGCGACTGTAACTCCCTGATCGATGATCGATCAAAGGGTTGAAGCCCAAAAACTCCCGATGTCGAGAAATTGGCATGCCGTGCCGCCGATTCAGGCACGGGGTGCCGCGTTTTCCCTGCTCACCTGAGTCGTAGGCGGCTAGCTTGGGCGGCTGGTGGGGAGCTGAGGCGGGCTTGCGGGCAGCGCGCGGGCCCCTTGGAAACGCCGAACGCCGGTGGGATCCGTACGCAGAACGCAGCGTTCTGCGTACGGATCCCACCGGCGTTCAAGACGGGCGCGGGCGCCTCGGCGTCATGCGGTCGCTGTCTGTGCGGGCTTCTCGCCCTCCGTCTGCTCGGTGGTGGAGGAGGGCTCCTTGCGCTCCTCGCGTTCGGTGCGTTCCCGCTCGATGCGTTCGTGTTCCTCGCGTTGGCGTGCGGACTGCTCTCGGGTGATCACTTCCGTGGCGGCGCCGACGGCCACCGCCACCGGCCAGCCGATGGCCCCGGCCGCGGTCATGCCGCCGAGGACGCCGTAGAACGCCAGCTTGCGGGGTGAAGGGAGCAGTGAAGTGGCCGCGGAAGTCGCGGTGGTGGCCACGGACGCGGCTGCGGAAGTGGCCGTACGGACATTGGGCAGGCGAATCTTGGAGAAGGCGTCGCCCGGGGTTACGTACGGGATGGGGACCGTGGCGTGCGCGGTGTGCAGGTGCACCACCTTGCCGCCGGTCCGCTTCTCCTTGTCCTGTGCCTCCTGAGCGCCGGTCTCCTCGGCCTGCGTCTCGGCCGGTTGCTGTTCTTGCTGGGGCTCTTCCTGGGACTGTGGCTCGACGTCTGGGGGATTCATCTCCGCCCTCCCGTGCTGGAAAGCGTGAGTCGATGGTCTCCTCGGACCGCCTTCCATGCATACGGGCCGATAAACCCTCCAAACGGACAAACTTGCCCAGGGGGTTCAGAGCCCGCGCCAGCGGTCAGGCGTCGACGGTCAGGCGTGGGCGGTCAGGCGGGGGCCGCCATCGGACGCCCGCTCGCGGCGAACGACTTCCAGAGCTGCATGATCAGGCGTAGCAGAACGGCCTCGATCAGGGCGACCGCCACCTGGGTCAGGATCGTGCTGAGGATCTGCGGCATCGCGAGCCGCCTTTCATGTGGGCGTGCGGGGTTATGGCTCCTTTGTGCGCCCCGACGTCATCCGGCAGGCTGCCCCAAGGTGACCTGCGCGTGAATATCCCCTTGCGGTCAGGTCAGGTCAAGCCCTCTCGTCGGCTTACCGCCCCATCCGCGCAACCGCACCGGCCGTGCCCTGCGCCACGGCGGGCACCAGAACCGAGCCCACCGCCGACGCCACCGCGATCGTCCAGCCCACCGGACCCAGCGGCCGGCTGCCGAAGAAGTGGCTGAGGCCGGGCACACTCACCACCACACCCAGCACCACCAAGGACCCCACCACGGCCGCGGCGACCACCGGATCGCGGCCCGCGTCCTGCAGCGTCTGGAGCAACTGGGACCCCACCAGGGCGACCAGGGCGACGGAGTCGGCGTGCGCCCGGGTGCCGGTCGCCCGGGCGGTGATCCAGGCGACGGTGGCCGCCGCCGTGGTGACGGCGGCCCGCAGCCGGATGTGCCGGATCAGGGCCTTGCCGAGGGAGACCTCCGGGCCCTCCGCGAGCAGCCGGCCGGTCTGGCCGGCGGGCGGGCGGGCGGCGATGGCCATGGCGGGCAGCATGTCGGTGAGCAGGTTGACCAGCAGGAGCTGGCGCGCGTTCAGCGCGCTGCGTCCGGTGAGCAGGGTGGTCGCCAGGGTGAAGACGATCTCCCCCAGGTTGCCGCCGAGCAGGATGCCCAGCGCCTTGCGCACCGAGGCCCACATGGCCCGGCCCTCGACGAAGGCGTCGACGATGGTCTCGATGCGGTCGTCGGTGACCACCACGTCGGCGGCGGCGCGGGCCGCCGGGGTGGCCCGGGAGCCCAGCGCGATACCGACGTCGGCGATCCGGATGGCGGGCGCGTCATTGGCGCCGTCGCCGGTGACGGCGACGATCCGGCCGGCCGCGCGCAGCGCGGTGACGATACGGACCTTGTGCGCCGGGGTGACCCGGGCGTACACCGTGATTTCCGGCAGCGTCCTGGCGAGCGCCGCGTCGTCCAGGGAGTCCAGCTCCGCCCCGGTCATCAGCCGCGGCTCCTCCTCGGGGCGCAGTTCGCGGGCGATCGCGGCGGCGGTGCTGGGATGGTCGCCGGTGAGCATGACGATACGTACCCCTGCCCTGGTCAGCCGGTCCACGCTCTCGGCCGCCGTGGACCGCACCGGATCCGCGAGGCCCAGCAGGCCCAGCAGACTCAGCTCGCCGACGTCCTCGTCATCGAGCGACTCCGGCGACTCCGGCGACTCGGGGGCACCCGTGGGCAGCACCCGTTCAGCGACCGCGAGGACCCGCAGACCGCGCCGCGCCAGCCGGTCGATCTCCGCTTCGATCTCCTCCCGTACCCGCTCGTCGAAGGGCTCGGGGGCATCGTCCCGGCGGATGCTGACGCAGCGGGCCAGTACGACCTCGGGTGCGCCCTTGACGACGATCCGCGTCTCGGAGTCGGACCGCCCCAGCACGGCGTGGTAGCCGCGCCCCGGCTCGAACGGCAGCTCCGCAAGGCCCTCCCAGGAGTCCGCGCCGAGCCCGGCGGCCCGGGCGGGAGGGGCACCGAGCAGTTCGGCGCCGGCCGCGATGGCACGGTCGGTGGGGTGGGCGAGCGTCGCGGCCCGACCCGGCGGACCCGCAAGGGCGGCCGTGGCGACGATGCGGCGCAGCGGCGGGGTGAGCCGGTCGGGCGGACGCTCCTCCCGGGCGTCGGACACTTGCTGGAGACTGATCCGGCCCTCGGTGAGCGTGCCCGTCTTGTCGAAGCACAGCACATCGGTACGCCCCAGCGCCTCGATGGTGGAGGCGCTGCGTACGAGGGTGTCGCGGGTGGACAGCCGACGGGCCGCGGCCAGCTCCGCGACCGTGGCGACGAACGGCAGCCCCTCGGGCACGGCCGCCACGCACAGGCTGACCGCGGACCCCAGGGCGGCGCCCAGAGGCCGCCTGCGCAGCAGGTCGATGGCGAAGAGGAGGACGCCCGCGGCGACGGACAGCGGCAGGAACCAGCGGCCCAGCGCCTTCAGCCGCCGCTCCACACCGCTCTCCGGCGGACCGCCCTCGGGGCCCGCCTCCGCCGCGCTGCCCGCCTCGGTGGCCGTACCGGTGGCGACGACCACGGCCAGCGCCTCGCCGGCCGCCACCGTCGTCCCCTGGTAGAGCATGGACGTACGGTCCGCGACCGTCCGGGCCGCGGTCGGCGCGGCGCTCTTCACGACGGGCAGCGACTCGCCGGTGAGGCTGGACTCGTCGACCTCCAGGCCCTGCGCCCGCACCACCCGGCAGTCCGCCGGGACCGCGTCCCCGGCCCGCAGCTCGATCACATCGCCGCGCACCAGGTGCTCACCGGCCGCCTCCACCGCCTCGGTCCGGCCGGGTCGGCGTACCCGCACCCGCGCCGAGGTGGCCTCGACCAGCCGTTCCGCCGCCTGGTCCGCCTGCTGCCGCTGCACCCCGCCGACCAGCGCGTCGACGCCGAGTACACCGCCGATGAGCACGGCGTCCAGTACGGAGCCGAGCGCGGCCGAGATGCCGCCGCCGATCGCCAGGATGGGCGTGAGCGGATTGGCCAGTTCCTCGGCGACCCTGCCGACCAGGGTGACGGCACCCTCGTGCCGGTCACGGCCCGCGAACTGTCGGCGCCGCGCGGCCTCGGCCTCGTCCAGGCCCCGGGACGAGGTACCGAGCCGGGTCATCACCTGACGTACCGCCATGGCATGCCAGGGCGTACGCTCGGCCGCCGCCGGAGTGGGGCGCCCGTGCAGCCGCCAGCCCGCCCAGAAACCCGCCGCGATCCCGGCGATGGTCACCGCGTCCGTCACCAGGCGGGCCCGCACCCAGGCCCGCGGCCGGGGCACCAGCAGAGCGAGGCCCGAGCCCGCCACGGCGCCGGCGCCCTCAAGCCGGGTGCACAGCCGGCTGATCCGCCGGGCCTCCGGCATGGCCGTCAGCAGGAGGTGGACGACATCGGGCGGGGCGGCGACATCGGCGTCCCACGGCACATGGCGCAGGCCGGTGATCACCCCGATGCCCAGGTCCGCGCGGACGAGGGCGCGCCGGGTCCGGGCCGAGACCACGGCGACACCGTGGCCCTGCGACTGCAGGGAGCGGACCAGGGCGGCCGTACGCCGGTGCCCCGTGCGTGCGGCCTCGCGCAGCCCGAACCGGCGGTGCAGCCCCGGCGGGCCGCCCACCAGCCGCACCTGGCCGCACTCCCGTGCCGCGCGCACCAAGTGGTGGGCGAGCGGATGCAGTTGGGGGGCCAGGGCGGCCACGGCCACCGGCCTGCCCGCCCGCAGGACGAGCACGACCCGCGCGCCCTCCTCGGCCCACTGCCGGGCGAGCGCGGCGGGCTCAGCGGGTACGTCGGCGGCCGGGGCGGCGTCCGCGCCGGTGAACGGCTGCAGCTCCCAGTCCCCCTGCCGCTGTGGCGGCAGGGGCCCGGCGCCGTGCCGAGGGCGCCTCGGCGGACCGTCCGGTTCCATCAACTCGTGGATGCGTGCGTGCAGTTCGTCGTCATCCGGAACGTCCTGCGGGCCGCCGTCCCGAGGCCGGCCATTCAGTGGCGTCACGCCCTCGATCGTCCAGCCGCCGGTGGCCAGCACCCTGGCGTCGAGGACCACCGTGTCGATCCGGTCCAGGCGGCGCACCGCCTCCGGCCGCAGCGCCAGTGCCCCGCGGTCGGAGACCGCGCGGGCCACCGAGGACGCGAACGCCTCCCGGCCGAACCGCGGGCCCCGCGGTGTCCCCGCGATCAGCAGCGCCAGGCTCCGGTCGTGGGTGAGCGGGCCGATCGCGCCCAGCGCGTACGCCGCCAGGGATACCGGAGCCGCCACGTTCGCGTACCGGTCGCCCGGCCCCGGCGGCAGCGGGGCGGGCCGCTCGTACCCCGGCACCGCGTCATGCCGGTACGTCCCCTCGTGCACGGCCAGCCTGCCCGCCCAGTCCTGCCACGCCCTGCGCCGGGCCTGCACCTCCACATACCGGGCTGCGGCCAGCGTGGCGGCCACCGTGGCGCCGAGCGGCCGGAAGGTCAGCGTCGTCAGCAGCAGGTTCGTGATGGCGAAGCCGCGCTCCGTGGCCTTCTCGCCGATCCGGCGGGCCAGCCCGTCGCGCAGGGGCGGCGCCGACTCCACGAGCTGGACTGCCGACATCACCACCGGCGGCAGGCCCCGCAGCCGGAGCCGGTTGCCCACCGTCGCCACCCCCACCGCCACCAGGCTCGCGCCGAGCCGGACGGCCGCCCCGACCGCGGCGCCCGGATCCCCGGGGAAGCCGATCTGGCTCCGCTCCTGGCCGGCCTCGCCCGTCTGCCGGGCGTCCTCGCCCTTCGCCTCCCGGGCGGCGGCGTCCGCCGTGGCGACGAGGCCGGTGACGCGTTCCAGGTCGGTCTCCGCCCCGCAGCCGACGTATACGCAGCCCAGCGTGCCGTTCACCTCGGCACGGCTCACCCCCGGCACCCGCCGCAGCGCGGCCTCCACCTCACGTGCCGCGCCCGCCGTGCCGTGCCGCCCCAGGCGCCGGACCTCGATCTGCACGCCTCCGGGGGTCCGCCAGAGCCGGGGCGCCGACGCCGAGGACCGCAGCAGCGCCGTCGGTAGGGTGGCCAGTCGCTCCGCGCCGGAGCGGACCGTGGAGTACATCGCCGAAGGCAGGAGCACGGACTTGGCGAGCACTGGCAGCAACATGCGGACTCCACCATCGGCCGGCTACGGGCGTGGGCGGCGCCCCGGAGGACGACACGGCTTACACCAGTATGTGCACGCACAGGCGTCTTGCGCCGTGCGCGGGCCCGCTGGATGGGCCAGGGGAGGGAGCGGGGCGGGTGCGGTACCGCGCCCTAGGGAGGCCGCAGGCCTCCTAGGGGCGCGGGGCTGTGTTGATATGCGGCTCCGCCGCGATGGGGGTCCACCGCTCATGGGGGTCCCCCGCTCGAGCGAAGCCGAGAGTGGGGGAGAAGCCGAGAGTGGGGGAGCGACCAGCCACGACGGCGCCGCAGCTAAATCACTGCACCTCCAGCGGAGCGTCTGCGCGCGGAGCGCAGCCCAGCACATGCTCCTTCACCAGGCGGCCGATGTCCGGGTCCCGGCGCCTGAACGCCATGACCAGCGCCTCGTGCTCCTCCGCGTACGACTGCTGCCGGGTGCCGAGCCACCGGATCGACAGGGCCGTGAACACCTCGATGCCCAGCCCCTCCCAGGTGTGCAGCAGCACGCTGTTCCCGGCCGCCCGCACCATCTCCCGGTGGAAGGCCACCGTGTGCCGCACCTGTGCCTCACCGTCGGCCTCGCGGTCCGCCTCGTACAGCGCCGCGACCTCGGGCTCCAGCGCCGAGGTGTCCTCGGCCAGCCGCTGCGCCGCCAGCTCGGCGGCGATCTGCTCCAGACCGGCCCGTACGGGATAGATCTCCTCCAGGTCGGCCGCCGTCAGGCTCCGGACCCGCACGCCCTTGTTCGGCGCCGACTCGATCAGCCGCAGCGCCTCCAGTTCCCGCAGGGCCTCCCGTACGGGCGTCTGGCTGACCTCCAGCTCCACGGCGATCCGCCGCTCCACGATCCGCTCGCCCGGCTTCCAGCGCCCGCTCACGATGCCGTCCACGATGTGCTCGCGGATCTGTTCGCGCAGCGAGTGGACGACGGGCGCGGTCATGAGGGGCTCCTTTGAAGGGGGCGCTGAATCCAATGCTGCGGCCCGAAGGGCCTCGTTGAGGGGCGGTGGTCGGGCGGCGGGCGGGACCCAAGGCGTTGACGTCTAGACAATAAGGCCGAGTTCCCGTCGGAGAGGGGCGTGAAGGGCTGCTTCAGCGCAGGTGAGACCAGCCTTACATGCTGCCAGAGGGCCGCCCGATGTAAAGACCCGTGCGGATGACCCGTACGGACACGACGACGCCCCCGTCCTCCGGAGAGGACGAGGGCGCGTACGTACGAACGGAGTTACAGCCCGAGCTCGACCTCGAACTCGCCCGCCTCCAGGATCGCCTTGACCGCCGTCAGGTAGCGGGCGGCGTCGGCGCCGTCCACCAGGCGGTGGTCGTAGGAGAGCGTCAGGTACGTCATGTCGCGTACGCCGATGACGGCGCCCTCGTCGGTCTCGATGACGGCGGGACGCTTGACCGTGGCACCGATGCCCAGGATCGCGACCTGACCCGGCGGCACGATGATCGTGTCGAACAGCGCGCCGCGCGAACCGGTGTTGCTGATGGTGAAGGTCGCACCGGACAGCTCGTCCGGAGTGATCTTGTTGGCCCGGACCTTGCCCGCCAGGTCGGCGGTGGCCTTGGCGATACCGGCGAGGTTCAGGTTGCCGGCGCCCTTGATGACCGGGGTCATCAGGCCCTTCTCGGAGTCCACCGCGATACCGATGTTCTCGGTGTCGAAGTAGGTGATCGTGCCCTCTTCGACGTTGATCCGGGCGTTGACGGGCGCGTGGGCCTTCAGCGCCTGGGCCGCGGCCTTCACGAAGAACGGCATCGGGGAGAGCTTGACGCCCTCGCGGGCCGCGAACGCGTCCTTGGCCCTGGCACGCAGCCTCATCAGCCGCGTGACGTCGACCTCGACGACCGAGGACAGCTGGGCCTGCTCGTGCAGGGCCTTGACCATGTTGTCGCCGATGAGCTTGCGGATGCGCGGCATCTTGATGGTCTGGCCACGCAGCGGGGAGGCCTCGAGAACCGGGGCCTTCTTCGCAGCGGTGGCGGCCGGGGCAGCAGCAGCGGCGGGAGCCGGAGCTGCTGCGGCGGCCTTCGCGGCCTCGGCGGCGGCGATGACGTCCTGCTTGCGGATACGGCCGCCGACGCCGGTGCCCTTGACGGTGGCCAGGTCGACGCCGTTCTCGGCGGCGAGCTTGCGCACCAGCGGGGTGACGTACGCGCCCTCGTCGGTGGGCTGCGCGGCAGCAGGTGCCGCCGGAGCCGGAATGACGGGAGCGGGCGCGGCCGGCGCGGGGGCGGCCGGAGCCGCTGCCTGGGCCGGAACGGGGGCGGGCGCGGCCGGAGCCGGAGGGGCCGGAGGCGCAGCCGGGGCAGCGGGCTGGGCC
>NZ_BAAGPS010000020.1:0-1363 GCF_054783935.1 Streptomyces pseudoechinosporeus | reverse complement strand
GCGCGGCCATGTACTCGGCCGGGTAGTTCGCCTTGAGATACGCCGTCCAGTACGACACCAGCCCGTACGCGGCGGAGTGGGCCTTGTTGAAGGCGTAGCCGGCGAAGGGGACCAGCACGTCCCACAGGGCCTGGATCGCCTCGTCGCTGTAGCCGTTCTTCCGGGCGCCCGCCTGGAAGAGGACGAAGTTCTTCGCCAACTCGTCGGGCTTCTTCTTGCCCATCACCCGGCGCAGGATGTCGGCCTCGCCCAGCGAGTACCCGGCGATGATCTGAGCGGCCTTCTGCACCTGCTCCTGGTAGACGATCAGGCCGTAGGTGACCGCCAGGACCTCCTCGAGCGGCTCCTCCAGCTCCTTGTGGATCGGCGTGATCTCCTGGCGGCCGTTCTTGCGCTCCGCGTAGTTGATGTGCGAGTTCATGCCCATCGGGCCCGGCCGGTAGAGGGCCGAGACGGCGGAGATGTCCTCGAAGTTGTCGGGCTGCATCTGGCGGAGCAGCGAGCGCATCGGGCCGCCGTCGAACTGGAAGACGCCGAGGGTGTCACCGCGGCAGAGCAGTTCGAAGGTCTTGGGGTCGTCCAGCGAAAGGGAGAGCATCTCGAGGTCGATGCCCTTGTTGGCCTTCACCATCTTGATGGCGTCGTCCATGATCGTGAGGTTGCGCAGGCCCAGGAAGTCCATCTTCAGCAGGCCGAGCGACTCGCACTGCGGGTAGTCCCACTGCGTGATGGTCACGCCGTCGGTGTGCCGCACCCAGACCGGGGCGTGGTCGACGATGGGCTCGCTGGACATGATCACGCCGGCCGCGTGCACGCCCATCTGCCGGACCAGGCCCTCCACACCCTTGGCGGTGTCGATGACCTTCTTCACGTCCGGCTCGTTCTCGTACATCGACCGGATCTCGCCCGCCTCGCTGTAGCGCGGGTGCGAGGAATCGGTGATGCCGTTCAGGTCGATGCCCTTGCCGAGCACGTCGGCGGGCATCGCCTTGGTGAGCCGGTCGCCCATCGCGTACGGGTAGCCCAGCACGCGCGCGGAGTCCTTGATCGCGTTCTTCGCCTTGATCTTGCCGTACGTGCCGATCATGGCGACCTTGTCGGCGCCGTACTTCTCCGTCACATACCTGATCACCTCCACGCGCCGACGCTCGTCGAAGTCGATGTCGACATCCGGCATCGAGACACGCTCCGGGTTCAGGAACCGCTCAAAGATCAGACCGTGCGGGATCGGGTCGAGGTCGGTGATGCCCATGGCGTACGCCACGATCGAGCCGGCCGCGGAGCCACGGCCCGGGCCGACCGCGATGCCCTGCTTCTTGGCCCACATGATGAAGTCGGCGACCACCAGGAAGTACCCCGGGAA
>NZ_BAAGPS010000019.1:0-1363 GCF_054783935.1 Streptomyces pseudoechinosporeus | reverse complement strand
GCGCGGCCATGTACTCGGCCGGGTAGTTCGCCTTGAGATACGCCGTCCAGTACGACACCAGCGCATAGGCCGCAGCGTGCGCTTTGTTGAAGGCATAACCCGCGAACGGCACCAGCACGTCCCACACCGTCTGGATCGCCTCGTCGGAGTAGCCGCGCTCCCTGCACCCTTCGCGGAACGGGACGAATTCCTTGTCCAGGACCTCTTTCTTCTTCTTGCCCATGGCCCGGCGCAACAGATCGGCCTGGCCCAGGCTGTACCCGGCGAGAATCTGAGCGGCCTTCTGCACCTGCTCCTGGTAGACGATCAGGCCGTGGGTGATGTCCAGGATTTCCTTGAGGGGCTCTTCGAGCTCCGGGTGGATCGGGGTGATCTCCTGCTGACCGTTCTTGCGCAGTGCGTAGTTGGTGTGCGAGCCCATGGCCATCGGTCCCGGCCGGTACAGGGCATTGATGGCGGTGATGTCCTCGAACTGGTCGGGTTTCATCAGCCGGCACAGGGAGCGCATGGCGCTGCCGTCAAACTGGAAGACGCCGAGGGTGTCGCCGCGCCCCAGCAACTCGAATGTCCCGGTGTCGTCGAACGGAAGGCTCAACAGGTCGATGTCGAGGCCCTTGTTGGATTTCACCATCTTGACGGCGTCGTCCATGATCGTGAGGTTGCGCAGGCCCAGGAAGTCCATCTTCAGCAGGCCGAGCGACTCGCACTGCGGGTAGTCCCACTGCGTGATCGTCACCCCGTCGGTGTGCCTGACCCACACCGGCACGTGGTCGACAACAGGTTCGCTGGACATGATCACGCCGGCCGCGTGCACGCCCATCTGCCGGACCAGGCCCTCCACACCGCGCGCGGTGTCGATGACCTTCTTCACGTCCGGCTCGTTCTCGTACATCGACCGGACCTCGCCCGCCTCGCTGTAGCGCGGGTGCGAGGCGTCGGTGATCCCTGCCAGTTCGATACCGGAACCGCCGACATCAGCCGGCATGGCCTTGCTGATGCGGTCGCCCATCGCGTACGGATAGCCCAGCACGCGCGCGGAGTCCTTGATCGCGTTCTTCGCCTTGATCTTGCCGTACGTGCCGATCATGGCGACCTTGTCGGCGCCGTACTTCTCCGTCACATACCTGATCACCTCGACGCGCCGACGCTCGTCGAAGTCGATGTCGACATCGGGCATCGAGACGCGCTCCGGGTTCAGGAACCGCTCGAAGATCAGACCGTGTTCCAGAGGATCCAGGTCGGTGATGCCCATCGCGTACGACACCAGCGAACCGGCGGCGGATCCTCGGCCGGGGCCGACGGCGATGCCCTGCTTCTTGGCCCACATGATGAAGTCGGCGACCACCAGGAAGTACCCCGGGAA
>NZ_BAAGPS010000018.1:0-58507 GCF_054783935.1 Streptomyces pseudoechinosporeus | reverse complement strand
AGCGCCGATGGTACTGCAGGGGGGACCCTGTGGGAGAGTAGGACACCGCCGAACAAAATGTAGAGAAATCCCCCGTGCCGAATGGCACGGGGGATTTTTGCGTTTAAAGACGTCCCGCTGCCTTGAGGGCCAGATAAGCGTCTGCCAAAGCCGGAGGCAGATCATTTGGTGTCGCGTCCACGACCGTGACGCCATGGCGGGTGAGTTGCTCGGCGGTGCGATGGCGTTCTGTCTGAGCCTGGGCTGCGGCAGCGGCTTCGTACACGGCATCGGTGTTTCCCCTTGCCGTGGCCATGTGCTCTATGTGCGGGTCGGCTACTGAGGCAACCAGGACTGTGTGGCGCTGGGTGAGGCGGGAGAGTACGGGAAGCAGGCCCTCCTCAATGGGGGCCGCGTCGAGGCTGGTGAGGAGCACGATCAGGGAGCGGCGTGGAGCTGTGCGGAGGGCGGTGGCGGTGAGGCCGCGTGCGTCCGTCTCGATGAGTTCCGGTTCTAGGCGGGCCATGGCGTTCACCAGGGATGGGAGGACGTCGCCTGCGGCTCGGCCCTGCACTTGGGCGCGTACCCGGCGGTCGTACGCGAGGAGATCCACGCGATCGCCGGCGCGGGAGGCGAGGGCGGCCAGGAGCAGGGCCGCGTCCATGGAGGCGTCGAGGCGTGGGGCGTCGCCCACGCGGCCCGCCGAGGTACGGCCCGTGTCGAGGACCAGCAGGATGTGGCGGTCGCGTTCGGGGCGCCAGGTGCGTACGGCGACCGTGGTCTGCCGGGCGGTGGCGCGCCAGTCGATGGAGCGGGTGTCGTCCCCGGGGACGTATTCGCGGAGGCTGTCGAATTCCGTGCCCTCGCCGCGGGTCAGGGTGCTGGTGCGGCCGTCGAGTTCGCGGAGGCGGGCCAGCTTTGACGGGAGGTGCTTGCGGCTGGTGAACGGGGGCAGGACGCGTACGGTCCAGGGGACGTTGTGGCTACCCTGGCGGGCGAAGAGGCCGAGAGGGCCGTATGAGCGGATGGTGACGCGGTCTGCCTGGCGGTCGCCGCGGCGGGTGGGGCGTAGGTGGGTTGTGATGCGGCGGCGTTCGCCCGGGGGGATCGTCAGTCGGTGGCGGGAGGCGGTGACTTCCGTGCCGGGCTGCCAGCTGCTGGGGGGCCAGGCGTCGCGGATGCGAGCGCGTAGGGGGCGGCCGGTCGGGTTGGTGACCGTGAGGGTGACATCGGCGGCTTCGCCCAGGCGTACCGAGGTGTCTCCGGAGCGGGTCAGGCCCAGGCGGCGTACGGGCGCGGCCAGGGCGAAGTCGCAGGCGCAGGCGAGGGCCAGGGGGATGTTCACGGCGAGGATGCCCGTCCAACCGGGTTCCCAGATGCCGACGGGGAGGGTGCCGAGGGCCGCGAGGAGGGCGGCGCGTCCGGTGAGTGCCATCAGCGGGGTACGGGGACGTGGGCGAGGATCGCGTTGATCACGGAGTCGGCGGTCACGCCTTCCATCTCGGCCTCGGGGCGGAGTTGGACCCGGTGGCGGAGCGTGGGAAGGGCGAGGGCTTTTACGTCGTCGGGGATTACGTAGTCGCGGCCGGTCAGCCATGCCCAGGCGCGGGCGGTGGCCATGAGCGCCGTCGCGCCCCGCGGGGAGACGCCGAGGGTGAGGGACGGGGATTCGCGGGTGGCGCGGCAGATGTCCACTACGTAGCCGGTGATTTCGGGGGAGACCGCTGTCTTGCCGACTGCGGCGCGGGCGGCTTCCAGAGCGGCGGGACCCGCTACGGAGCGTACGCCGGCGGCGCGCAGGTCGCGTGGGTTGAAGCCCTCAGCGTGGCGGGTGAGGACGTCGATCTCGTCCTGGCGGGAGGGCAGCGGGATCGTCAGCTTGAGGAGGAAACGGTCCAGCTGGGCTTCGGGGAGGGGGTACGTGCCCTCGTACTCGACCGGGTTCTGGGTCGCGGCGACCAGGAAGGGTTCGGGGAGGGGGCGCGCGGTGCCGTCGACCGTGACCTGGCGCTCCTCCATCGCTTCGAGGAGCGAGGACTGGGTCTTGGGCGGGGTGCGGTTGATCTCGTCGGCGAGCAGGAGGTTGGTGAAGACCGGGCCGGGCTGGAAGGAGAACTCGGCGGAGCGGGTGTCGTAGACGAGGGAGCCCGTGACGTCGCTGGGCATCAGGTCCGGGGTGAACTGGACGCGCTTGGTGTCGAGTTCGAGGGCGGCTGCGAGGGCGCGGACGAGCAACGTTTTGGCGACTCCGGGGACTCCTTCGAGCAGGACGTGTCCGCGGCAGAGGAGGGCGACGACGAGGCCGGTCACGGCGGGGTCCTGGCCGACCACGGCTTTGGCGATCTCGGCGCGCAGGGCCTCCAGGGAGGCCCGGGCGGCGCCCGGATCCCCGGTGTGCGCGGCGTTGTCAGTGGTCGGGTCCATCATGGACGGCGTACCTCTCTTTCGAGGGCGTCGAGTTGGTTGGCGAGGTGGATGAGGGCTGCGTCGTCGCGGGGCGGCGGGCCGAAGAGAAGGGAGTGCGGGGACGACTGTCCGTCGCCGGGGAGGCGGGTGGACAGGGCGGGGAGCAGGGCTTCGGGTGCGTGCGCCTGGGCGGGGGACAGGCCGACGAGGGGGGCGAGGCGAGTGCGGGTGGTGGAGCGCAGAGCTGCTGCGGCGCGGTCGCGGGCATTGGACTTGCGGTAGAGGCGGGCGCGGCCTTCGACGGTCTCAGAGGCGCGGACCGCGACGGGGAGCCGTTCGGGGACGAGCGGGCCGAGACGACGGGCACGCCAGAGGGCGGCCAGGACTGCGGCGATGAAGAGCTGCAAGGTGCCCCAGAGCCAGCCGGAGGGGATCAGGTCGAAGAAGCTGCGGTCGCCGGAATCGGTGGCCGAGTCGTCGGAGAGCGAGGGGAGGTACCAGACCAAGTGCGGGCGGGAGCCGAGCAGTTGGAGGGCGAGCGAGGCGTTGCCCTGCTCGTCGAGGCGGTCGTTGTGGAGGATGTCGGGGGCACCGAGTACGACGGTGTCGCCGTCCCCTTCGAGCGCCGGGACGCGCAGCAGGGTGGGCAGGCTGTCGCTGAGGTAGCAGGAGTCGGCATCGGGCGCGGTCGTCGTATAGCGGATGCCGCCGGTGTCTGCGGTGCCCGCTCGCTGGGCGGCGGGCAGGGCGCAGTCGGGCGGGAGCGTGGAGTCGTAGCTGGGCGTGGGGTCGGCGGTGACTCCGGGGGCGAGGGTGCCGACGGACGGAATGCCGGGCGCGACGAGGATGGTACGGCCGCCGGAGTTGGTGTACGCCGCCTGGAGTCGGCTCTGCTGGCGGTCGGTCAGCAGGTCCGGGGCGGCGACCAGGAGGGTGGTGTCGGGGCCGGCGGAGTTGCGCGCGTCCTCCAGGGTGGTGACCACGCGAGTGGACACGCCACGGTCGGCGAGGAGCTCGGTGACGGCTCGGCTGCCGTTGGGGTCGACGGAGCGAGGGTCGAGGCTGCCGTGTTGGGCGTCGGAGCGGACCGCGGCGATGGCGATCGCGGCCACAAGGAGGATCACGAGCCCGAGCAGGACACCGCGCGCGCGGGTCCACACCTGGCGAGCGGTGGGGGAGGCCGAGGTGGTGGACTCAAGGGTGGCCTCGGTGGTCATTCGGCGGCCCCCTGGCGCGTGCTGTGGGCCGTGTTCTGGCTGCTCGGGGTGCTGCTCGCGAGGACCGGCCTGGTGCGTTCCATGTCGCGGTCGAGTTCGGTGAGGCGCTGGTACGCCTGTGATGTGGCCGTTCGTCCGCCGTACGTCACGTCGTCGAAGTCCCGGGCCGCGGCGCTCAGCCGGTCCGTGTGGGAGGGGAGCGTACGGCCTGCCTCGGCGGCTGCCTCGTCAGCGGTGCGGCCGGGGCGGGGCTCGAGCAGGGCGCGCTCCTCCAGGGAGCGGACGATGGCGCGCATGCGCTCCTGGACGGCCTGGTTCCAGTGGCCCTGGGCAGCGTGGCTCTCGGCGGCTGCCCGGTGCTCGGCGGCGCTGCGCGGCCGGTCGTCGAAGAGCGGGGCGGCCGACGTGGGGCCGCGCCTCGGGGTGCCGAGCCGCCACCAGAGGGCACATATGAGCGCCGCTGCCGTCAGCGCGATGACGACGAGGCCGAGTGAGCCGCCCGGGGTCGCGGAAGAGGCTGCGCCGAACAGCTTGTCGAGCCACTCCCAGAAGGCGTTCAGGGCGCGCTGGAGCCAGCCGGGGTCGTTCTCGTGGTACATCCGCTTGGACAGCTCGCGCCGAGCCGCCTCCCGCGCGGGGTCGCGCGGGAGCGTCACCGGTGGTTCGTCGGCGGAGCGTGGCAGCACGAGTACGGCCGTGGTGCCGGAGCCCGGCAGCGCGAGCACCGCTGTGAAAACACCCCCCGACGGGCTCACCGCATCAGCTCCCCGGGGTGGTGCCGGGGGCGCCGGTGCCGTAGCCCTGGACGCCGGCGGCGCGGGCCAGGTCGAGGTCGAGGGCCTCGCGGCGGATGCGCTGGTCGATGTAGAGGAGCACGGCGACACCCGCGGTGATCGGGAAGGTGAGCATCGACCCGATCACCGAGCCGATCCCGCTGACGATGAGGAATGTCCAGCCGAGGTCTCCGGTGCCGCTGTTGAGGAGACCGCTGACACCGTCACCGCTCAGGGCGGCGGCGAGGAAGGCGAACGGGATCACGATGATCGAGGCGACGACGTTCGCGATGATCGTGGCGAGCAGCTGGATGCCGAAGACCCGCCACCAGGAGCCGCGGACCAGCTTGGCGGAGCGGCTCACGGACTTCAGGATGCTCTGCTTCTCCAGCATCAGGGCGGGCGAGGCCAGCGAGAAGCGGACCATCAGCCAGATCGCGACGACACTCGCGGCCATGCCACCGAGGACGGCGAGTGCGACACCGCCGTCACCACCGCCGGCGAGGGCGACCAGGAAGCCGGGCAGGGTGCCAACCGCGACAACCGCGACGCCGATGAGCGGGAGCAGGAAGGTGAGGCCGAAGAGTTTCGCCAGCTGGGGCCGGGCGTCGCGCCAGGCCTCGGCGGTGGTCACCGACTTGCCGAGCACGGCGCGGCTGGTCACGGTCGTGAGCAGAGCGGTCGCGACGATGGTGCCGAGCAGCGCGATCAGCAGAATGACGCCGGAGCTCAGCAGGGTGTCGCCCAGGGCGCGGGTGAGCTCGCTGACGGTGGCGCTCGGGTCGTTGAGGGCGTCCGAGCTCGCGGCGTCGTCCAGGACGAAGCCCTGGAGCAGGACCACGACGATCTCCGTGAACACCGCGACGGTCAGCGAGATGCCGAGGACTGTGCGCCAGTGCGTACGCATGGTCGACACGGCGCCGTCGAGGATCTCGCCGACGCCGAGCGGGCGGAGCGGGATCACGCCGGGCTTGGCGGCGGGCGGAGGTCCGCCCCAGCCGCTTCCCCAGCCGGGGTGGCCACCGGGACCGGGGCCGTAGCCACCGCCGTATCCGCCAGGGCCACCGGGGCCGCCGTATCCGGGGCCGCCTCCCGGGCCGCCAGGAGGCTGTCCGCCCCAGCCGGGGCCGGGCGGAGGCGGTGGCGGAGCCTGGGCCGGGCTGCCCTGGGAGCCGCTGGGGGCGGACCACTGGCCGGGCGGAGGCTGCTCCTTGGACCACTTCGTGCCTGGGCCGGTCGGGTCGGGTCCGGGCTGTCCCGGCTGATCCGTGGGCTCTGGGGCAGTGGGCCGGTCCGCGGGCTCGGCAGGGCCGGAGGCGTTCGGCTCCTGCCCGTCCTGCCCGTCGGAGGGGGCAGATCCGGGCGATGCCCAGCCCGGAGTGTCTTTCATCGTCGCTCCTTCACGGTGCCCGTCCGCGGTTGCGGCGGCAGGTTGGCAGCCATCGTGCCACGGTGCGGCCAGGAAGTGACCGGCCCCCGTATGGGCTGCACACCTTCAATTGTCCGCCCTGTACGGGGCAGACTGGGCGGATGGACGATCAGTACGTGCATATCCGCGAGGACAACGCGCCCACCGAGATTCCGGCGATCCGGTGGGATGAACCGCCGGAAGGCTCCGTACTGGTCCTTCTCGACCAGACGCGGCTGCCGGCCGAGGAGGTCGAGCTGGTGTGCACCGACCCTCCGGCGCTGGTGGAGGCGATCCGCACACTCGCCGTGCGCGGGGCGCCGCTGCTGGGGATCGCCGGGGCGTACGGGGTCGCGCTCGCCGCCGAGCGAGGGTTCGATGTGGACGACGCCGCCGATGCGCTCGCCAGCGCACGGCCCACCGCGGTGAACCTCGCGTACGGCGTGCGCAGAGCCAAGTCGGCTCACCGTGCTGCCCTGGCCGGCGGCGGTGACCAGAAGCAGGCAGCCGAGGCCGCGCTCGCCGCCGCTCGCGCCCTTCACCAAGAGGACGCCGAGGCCAGCACGCGCATGGCCGAGCACGGTCTGGCGCTGCTGGACGAGCTGCTGCCCGGGGGCAACCACCGGATTCTTACGCACTGCAACACCGGGGCGCTGGTGTCCGGCGGGGAGGGCACGGCATTCGCCGTCGCGCTCGCCGCGCACCGGGCCGGGCGGCTGCGCAGGCTGTGGGTGGACGAGACGCGGCCGTTGCTGCAGGGTGCTCGTCTGACGGCGTACGAGGCGGCGCGCAAGGGGATGGCGTACACACTGCTCACGGACAGCGCCGCGGGGTCGCTGTTCTCGGCGGGGGAGGTGGACGCGGTGCTGATCGGGGCGGACCGGATCGCGGCAGACGGTTCGGTGGCGAACAAGGTGGGGAGCTACCCGCTCGCGGTGCTGGCCCGGTACCACCACGTACCGTTCGTCGTGGTGGCGCCGGTGACGACGGTGGACCCCGACACCCCGGACGCGGCGTCCATCGAGGTCGAGCAGCGCGCCGGTCATGAGGTGACCGAGCTCATCGCACCCCAGGTGCCGGTGGCGGGAGCGGAAGCGGGAGGCGGGATTCCGGTGGCACCCCTGGGGACCCAGGCGTACAACCCGGCGTTCGACGTGACACCCCCCGAACTGGTGACGGCGATCGTCACCGAAGAGGGCGCCGTTTCGCCCGTCACGGCAGAGGCGCTTGCCGAGCTGTGTGCCAGGTCACGCCAGGTAACGATTTAGTTAATGGGATGATGGCATTCATGAAGGGACGAGTCCTTGTCGTCGATGACGACACCGCACTGGCCGAGATGCTCGGCATTGTGCTGCGTGGTGAAGGTTTTGAACCGTCTTTCGTAGCCGACGGCGACAAGGCGCTGGCCGCTTTCCGTGAGACCAAGCCCGATCTGGTGCTGCTCGATCTGATGCTGCCTGGGCGGGACGGTATCGAGGTGTGCCGCCTGATCAGGGCGGAGTCCGGGGTGCCGATCGTGATGCTCACGGCGAAGAGCGACACCGTCGATGTGGTGGTCGGGCTCGAATCGGGCGCTGATGACTACATCGTGAAGCCGTTCAAGCCGAAGGAGCTGGTGGCGCGGATCCGGGCGCGGCTGCGGAGGTCGGAGGAGCCGGCGCCCGAGCAGCTCGCCATCGGCGACCTGGTCATCGATGTGGCCGGTCACTCCGTGAAGCGGGAGGGGCAGTCGATCGCGCTGACGCCGCTGGAGTTCGACCTGCTGGTGGCGCTGGCCCGGAAGCCCTGGCAGGTGTTCACGCGTGAGGTGCTCCTCGAGCAGGTGTGGGGCTACCGGCACGCGGCGGACACCCGCCTTGTCAATGTTCATGTGCAGCGGCTGCGTTCCAAGGTCGAGAAGGATCCGGAGCGGCCGGAAATCGTGGTGACTGTCCGTGGCGTCGGTTACAAGGCCGGACCCAGCTGACATGTCCCGGGACAGTGCCGCTTCGGCGCCCGGTCAGCCGGGCAGCCGCTCGCGGCCTGTCGGCCGGAAGACGACGAGCTCCTTCTGGGCTCGGTTCAGCGAGGGCTGGCTGCTGCAGGGCGGGGTCCAGGGCAGCCCCGTCCTCCGGCTGTTCATGCGCTGGGTGCGCCGTCCGTTGCTGCCCGTCATGCGGCTGTGGCGGCGCAACATCCAGCTCAAGGTCGTCGTCACGACGCTGCTGATGTCGCTGGGCGTCGTCCTGCTGCTCGGCTTCGTCGTCATCGGGCAGGTGCGCAACGGCCTGCTGGACGCCAAGGTGAGGGCTTCGGAGAGCCAGGCCACCGGTGGGTTCGGCGTGGCCAAGCAGCGGGCGGACGCGGCCGCGAGCGCCGGGGGCGACGACGGTTCGAGCACGGACGAGCGGCCCGTCCAGAACATCAGCGCGTGGCTGAGCGACCTCGTGGAGTCCCTCTCCAGTGGCGGACAGGGCGCCTTCGACGTGGTCACGCTCAGCTCCTCCAGCGCGGTCGCCGGCGCGGACAGCGGTGGGCGCGGGCCGCGTTCGTCGGGCGGCGTCGATCCGGCGACGAGCGTGCCGGAGGATCTGCGCCGCCGCATCGACGAGAGCATGCTCCCGGCCCAGAGCTACACCCGCATCGTCTACAAGACCGGCCAGGACTCCCAGCCGGGGCTGGTCATCGGCAAGCAGGTGAACGACCCGAACGGCGACCCGTACCAGCTGTACTACCTCTTCCCGCTCACGCAGGAGGAGAAGTCGCTCAGCCTGGTCAAGGGGACGCTCGCGACGGCCGGCCTGTTCGTCGTGGTGTTGCTCGGCGCGATCGCCTGGCTCGTGGTGCGTCAGGTCGTCACGCCCGTACGGATGGCTGCGGGGATCGCCGAGCGGCTGTCCGCCGGGCGCCTTCAGGAACGTATGAAGGTCACCGGCGAGGACGACATCGCGCGGCTCGGTGAGGCCTTCAACAAGATGGCGCAGAACCTTCAGTTGAAGATCCAGCAGCTGGAGGACCTGTCGCGGATGCAGCGGCGGTTCGTGTCCGACGTGTCGCATGAGCTGCGGACGCCGCTGACGACCGTACGGATGGCCGCTGATGTCATCCATGACGCGCGCGTGGACTTCGATCCGGTGACCGCGCGGTCGGCCGAGCTGCTCGCGGACCAGCTGGACCGGTTCGAGACGCTGCTCGCGGATCTGCTGGAGATCAGCCGGTTCGACGCGGGCGCGGCGGCCCTGGAGGCCGAGCCGATAGACCTGCGCGAGGTCGTACGCCGGGTGGTGAGCGGGGCCGAGCCGCTCGCCGAGCGCAAGGGCACGCAGATCAAGGTCGTCGGCGATCACCAGCCGGTGGTCGCCGAGGCCGACGCGCGGCGGGTGGAGCGGGTGCTGCGGAATCTCGTCGTCAACGCCGTGGAGCACGGTGAGGGCAAGGACGTGGTGGTCAGGCTCGCCGCGGCGGGCGGCGCGGTCGCGGTCGCGGTGCGTGACTACGGAGTGGGGCTCAAGCCCGGCGAGGCGACCCGCGTGTTCAGCCGCTTCTGGCGGGCCGACCCGGCACGCGCCCGTACCACCGGTGGTACGGGCCTTGGCCTGTCCATCGCTCTGGAGGACGCGCGGCTGCACGGCGGCTGGCTGCAGGCTTGGGGTGAGCCGGGCGGCGGCTCGCAGTTCCGGCTGACGCTGCCGCGGACCGCGGACGAGCCGCTTCGGGGCTCGCCGATACCCCTGGAGCCCAGGGACTCGCGGCGCAACCGCGGGCTGAACGAAGCGGGGCTGCCCCTCAACGGCACACAGAAACTCGCCACGGTGCCGGCGCAGTCGCACGGCGAGCACGGTGTACCGCCGATGCCGCCGCGAGCTCCGGTGGCACCGCGGCTGGCGGGCGCGGTGGATCCGGCGGCGCTGCCCGGCAACGGCGCGCGTGTGGTGCCGCGGCCCGCGGGGGAGGCGCGTGCGGTGGCGACGGCGCCCGTGGAGTCCGGGGAGCGTGAAGAGCCCGGGGAGGCGCCGTCCGAGAGTGGCGCGGGAACCGGCGAGGGGCCGGATCAGTTGAGGCAAGGGGAGGGATCTCGTGGGCGCTGACGGCGATCGCGGCGGCCGGCGGCGTCCGATGCGGGTGATGGCGTACGTCGGCTGTGGAGCTGTACTGCTGGCCGGGTGCGCCTCGATGCCGGACAGCGGGAATCTGCGCGACGTCGAGGCCTCGCAGCGGCCGGACGCGCAGGTCCGGGTCTTCGCGATGCCGCCGCGGGAGAACGCCCAGCCCGATGAGATCGTGCAGGGCTTCCTGGAGGCGCTGACCAGCGACGAACCGGAGTTCGACACGGCGCGCAAGTACCTCACTGAGGACGCCTCGGATAACTGGCAGCCCGAGCGCTCGACCACGGTGCTCGCGGACGGGCCGACCGCACTGGCCGAGCACAGCGGCAGCAGGGAGGTCACCGGCGACTACGCGTACGCGCTGACCGGCGACAAGGTCGCCGAGGTGGACGAGCAGTTCGCGTACGAGCCCGCCGAGGGCCCGTACAAGAAGATGGTGCACCTCACGGAGCAGAAGGGGTCGGACGGCAGCAAGCAGTGGCGCATCGACGCGCTGCCGCAGGGCGTGGTGCTCGGCAACTCCGACTTCCAGCGCCGCTACGTCTCCGTCAACAAGTACTACTTCGCATCGAACTCGCCGACCGCCGACCGGCTTGGGACCGTGGCCGATCCGGTCTATGTGCGCGAGCAGGTCGACCCCGTGACACAGATGGTCAAGGCGCTGCTGAACGGGCCCACCAGCTGGCTCAAGCCGGTGGTCAGGTCGCGCTTCCCCACCGGTACGGCACTGAAGAAAGGCGTCAAGACGCTCACGCCCGACGACCAGAACAGGCTGACGGTGCCGCTGAACAAGAAGGCCGAGGGCGTCGGGCAGACCCAGTGCGCCGAGATGGCGGCCCAGCTCGTCTTCACCCTGAAGGACCTGACGCCCACGGGCATCGACGAGGTCGAACTGCAGCGCCCCGACGGCTCACAGCTGTGCGCGATCAAGGAGGGCGAGGCCGAGATCATCGCCTCGCACGGCACAGGGCAGCGTGTCCAGTACGAGTACTTCATCGACGGCGAGAAGCGGCTCGTACGGATACCCGCCGGCAGCGAACAGCAGGCCGAGCCGGTGCCCGGAGCGCTCGGCGCGGGCGACACGGCGTTGCGTACGGCCGCGGTCTCGCGGAACGAGGAGAGCGCGGCCGGGGTGTCGCTGGACGGGCGCTCGCTGTACGTGGGGTCACTCGCGTCCGGTGCTTCGCTCGGGGATCCCGTGCTGCAGAGCAAGTCCAAGTCGGAGAACGACGGGCTGACGACGCCCAGTTGGGATGCGGGCGGCGACCTGTGGGTGGCCGACCGCGACCCGAAGAACTCCCGGCTGCTCCTGCTGGAGGAGGGCGGGGGCGAGCCGCTGGAGGTCAAGGCGCCCGGGGTCGAGGGGCGGATCGAGGCGGTGCGGGTGGCCGCCGACGGCGTGCGGATCGCGTTGATAGTGGAGAAGGAGGGCAAGACCTCGCTGCTCATGGGTCGGATCGAGCGGCAGAACGGCTCGAACGGGCGGCCTGTCGTCACGATCCACGAACCGCGCTCGGTCGCACCGCAGCTGGAGGAGGTCGCGGCCATGTCCTGGGCCGGGGACAGCCGCCTGGTCGTGGTCGGCCAGGAGGAGGGCGGCGTGCAGCAGATCCGGTACGTCCAGGTCGACGGCTCCACTCCGGTCGGGGCGCCGCCTTCCGCGCTCACCGGTGTGCAGGAGATCGCCGCCTCCGAGGACGAGCGGCTGCCGCTGGTGGCGCACTCGGAGGACGGGATTGTGCGGCTTTCGTCCGGTGCGCAGTGGCAGAAGGTGGTCAAGACGGGGACGGCGCCGGTCTATCCGGGGTAGGGCCTGTCCGGCGGATCATGCCGGAGACGCGCGGGCCCTGGCACGCACTCCCCCACTGCCTTAAGGGCGTGGGGGGACCCCCATCGCGTCGACTCCCTCCTCCGCCTTGCAGCTGCACGCACCAGGGCCCGCTCATCTCTGCTTCTCAGGGCATCCCTGGCTCTCCTCCGACCTGATCCGCCGGACAGACCCTAGCCCCGGAGTTGTCCACAGGGAGATATCCACAGGGGTGGCCGGACGGCTCAGGCGTTGGCACAGTGGTGGGCATGCGGGGGTGGTGGCAGGACCTCACCGATCTGGTGCTGCCGGCCGAGTGCGGAGGCTGCGGGAGGCCTCGTACGGTGCTCTGCCCGGGGTGCCGTGCCGCCCTGATGGGGGCCGCGCCGCGCCGGGTGCGGCCGCTGCCCGAGCCGCCGAGTCTGCCTGTGGTGCACGCGGCGGCTCCGTACGAGGACGAGGTGCGGGCGGCGCTCCTCGCCCACAAGGAACGGGGTGCGCTGATGCTCGCAGGGCCGCTGGGAGTGGCGCTCGCGGGTGCGGTGCGGTCGGGGCTCGCATCCGGTGGCGGGCCCGGGGCGCCGGTGCTGCTGGTTCCCGTGCCCTCCGCGCGGCGGGCGGTGCGGGCGCGGGGGCACGACCCGGCGCGGCGGATCGCGCTCGCGGCGGCGGGTGAGCTGCGGCGCGCGGGGACGTCGGCCCGGGTGCTCGCCGTGCTGCGGCAGCGGCGTGCCGTGGCCGACCAGTCGGGGCTCAACTCCCGGCAGCGGCTGGACAATCTGGCCGGCGCCCTGGAGGTGGCAGCCGGGGGCGCCCGGCTGCTGGCCGAAGGCGGCCGGGCCGTACTCGTCGACGACCTGATGACGACGGGCGCGTCCTTGGCGGAGGCGGCGCGGGCGCTGCGCGCGGCTTTTGCGGAAGTGGGAGACCGGCCACAAGCGATCGCCGGAATGGGCGATCCGAACGGCACCGGAAGCATGATCAGTGCGGCTGTGGTCGCGGCGTCTCCGGCATCTTTCGAAACAATCCGGAACTGACTGGGAAGTTGCGTCGTTGCAGGTAGTGAGAGGTTCAATTCGCTGGAATGGAGGTACACCGCCGTAGAGGGTGACGACATCCGTCCGAGCGAGATATGTTCGGTTGTGAGGGAATGGCGGGTGCTGTCCCTCGTATATCGGATTGCCACGCTGCGGGTTTCTGCAATCACCCGCGGAGGTGGGGTGGAGATCTTGCCCCTGGGGGAGGAGGAGGTGGAGTCATCAAGTCCGAGGCTCTGGGACTTGCCGGAGCCTGGTGCAAAAAAGGGAGTTGCTCCGCACCGATGCGGAGCGATCCGGGAACGGAGTTCTGCGTGGACATCGTCGTCAAGGGCCGCAAGACCGAGGTGCCAGAGCGGTTCCGCAAGCACGTGGCCGAGAAGCTGAAGCTGGAGAAGATCCAGAAGCTCGATGCCAAGGTGATCAGCCTCGACGTCGAGGTGTCCAAGGAGCCCAACCCGCGACAGGCCGACCGGTCCGACCGAGTGGAGATCACGCTGCACTCCCGCGGCCCGGTGATCCGGGCGGAGGCAGCGGCCAGCGATGCATATGCGGCGCTCGACCTGGCGGCGGACAAGCTGGAAGCCCGGCTGCGCAAGCAGCACGACAAGCGCTACACGCGCCGTGGTGCCCGTCGGCTCACGGCAGCTGAGGTCCCCGACCACGTTCCGGGTGCGGCGACACTGAACGGGAACGGCAACGCCGTCCACGAGGAAGAGCCCGACGGAGTGCCGACCAAGAAGATCGGCTCCCTCGAGGTAAAGGGTGAAGGCCCCCTCGTTGTGCGCGAGAAGACTCACGTCGCCTCTCCGATGACCCTCGACCAGGCTCTCTACGAGATGGAGCTGGTCGGGCACGACTTCTATCTTTTCGTCGACTCCGAGACCAAGGAACCGAGTGTCGTCTACCGGCGGCACGCATACGACTACGGCGTCATCCACCTCAGCACGGACCCGATGGTCGCCCAGGCGCACAAACCCCCGACGGGCGGAGCGCTCGGCGGCTGACCTTGCCCAATGAGGTCCCCCAGCCTTCGGCCGGGGGACCCCCAGCCGGTGCCCCTGGGGGTGCACGTGCACCCCCAGGGGCACCGGTGTACGACCCCTCACGCCCCGCTACGTCACCGCACTGTCGTCCGGGCATGAAATCATGGCCGCACCGGGCCCCAACCGGTGGGCCGTTGCCTTGGATTGGCGATGGCACAGGAACAAAAGGCCACGGCCTTCAGGGGGAGGAACGATGGCGGACAGCTTCGGACCGGTGCAGAACGAAGATGCTGGCGACGGCGTCGTCGGCATGGGCCCGGACGCGGGCTCCGGCCCGAACGCGGCCCCCCCACGCAAGGAGCCGATCCGGGTCCTTGTCGTGGACGACCATGCCCTTTTCCGCCGCGGCCTGGAGATCGTGCTTGCCGCCGAGGAGGACATCCAGGTCATAGGGGAGGCGGGTGACGGGGCCGAGGCGGTCGACAAGGCCGCCGACCTGCTGCCCGACATCGTGCTGATGGACGTACGCATGCCCAAGCGCGGCGGTATCGAGGCGTGCACGTCCATCAAGGAGGTGGCCCCCAGCGCGAAGATCATCATGCTGACGATCAGCGATGAGGAGGCCGACCTCTACGACGCGATCAAGGCGGGCGCGACCGGCTATCTCCTCAAGGAGATCTCCACGGACGAGGTGGCCACGGCCATTCGTGCCGTCGCCGACGGGCAGTCGCAGATCAGCCCCTCGATGGCGTCCAAGCTGCTCACCGAGTTCAAGTCGATGATCCAGCGCACCGACGAGCGGCGTCTGCTGCCGGCGCCCCGGCTCACCGACCGCGAGCTGGAGGTCCTCAAGCTGGTGGCCACGGGGATGAACAACCGGGACATCGCCAAGGAGTTGTTCATCTCCGAGAACACCGTGAAGAACCATGTACGCAACATCCTGGAGAAGCTGCAGCTGCACTCCAGGATGGAGGCCGTGGTGTACGCGATGCGGGAGAAGATCCTCGAGATCCGTTGAGCCCGCCGCGCCCGCCGCGCCGAAACGGCGCGGTACAGCAGTTGCCGTCAGGACAGTGCGCGGGCCAGCTCTCGCGTCAGCGGTTCGCGCAGCT
The DNA here is from genome assembly GCF_054783935.1 of Streptomyces pseudoechinosporeus. Taxonomy (NCBI): domain Bacteria; kingdom Bacillati; phylum Actinomycetota; class Actinomycetes; order Kitasatosporales; family Streptomycetaceae; genus Streptomyces; species Streptomyces pseudoechinosporeus. The sequence goes on along the minus strand of NZ_BAAGPS010000018.1, from coordinate 43,697 downwards.
CAGGGGGATCCACCCGTTCCACCCGTACGTCCGTGCAGTCCACCCAGCTCGCGGCCTCGATCAGGGCCTGGGCCACCGCAGGAACCGCCTTGGAGCTGTCGAGGGTTATCTGCTTGGCCACCAGTGTCCGGCCCTCGCGGGCCGGGTCCACTCGGCCGACGAGGTGGCCGCCGGCGAGGACCGGCATCGTGAAGTAGCCGTACACCCGCTTCGGCTTGGGGACGTAGGCCTCCAGGCGGTGGGTGAAGCCGAAGATCCGCTCTGTGCGGGCTCGCTCCCAGATCAGCGAGTCGAACGGGGACAGCAGCGTCGTACGGTGGCGGCCGCGCGGCGTGGTCTCCAAGGCCGCCGGATCGGCCCAGGCGGGCTTGCCCCAGCCCTCGACGGTCACCGGGACCAGTCCGGAGTCCGCTATCACCGCGTCGACCTGGTCGCCCCTGAGGCGGTGGTAGTCGGCGATGTCCGCGCGCGTGCCGACGCCCAGCGCCTGGCCCGCGAGCCGGACCAGGCGGCGCAGGCACTCGGTGTCGTCCAGCTCGTCATGGAGCAGCGCCTCCGGGACGGCGCGCTCGGCGAGGTCGTACACCCGCTTCCAGCTGCGACGCTCGACGCACACCACCTCGCCGTACATCAGCGCGCGCTCGACGGCGACCTTCGTGCCCGACCAGTCCCACCACTCGCTGGTCTTCTTCGCGCCGCCCAACTCCGTGGCCGTAAGAGGGCCTTCGGCTCTCAGCTGCTTGATGACCTGGTCGTACGTGCCGTCCGGGAGCTCGTGGTTCCAGTGCGGGCGGGCGCGGTAGGCGCGGCGGCGGAAGGCGAAGTGGGGCCACTCCTCGATGGGGAGGATGCAGGCGGCGTGCGACCAGTACTCGAAGGCATGGGGTCGTGCCGGAGGCGCGCCAGAAGATGCAGTGGTCCAGTAGGCCTTGTCCACCGTCTTGCGGTCGACGGCGCCGAGGCGGGCGTACGGGATGAGTTCGTGGGAGCGGGCGAGAACCGAGATCGTGTCGAGCTGGACCGCTCCCAGGTGCCGCAGCACGCCACGCACGCCGGTCTTGCGGTCGGGGGCGCCGAGGAACCCCTGGGCGCGCAGGGCGATACGGCGGGCCTCGTCTGCGGAGAGTTCGGCGGTGGGGCGAGGGAGACTCGTCATGGCCCGCACGATAGGCGGTCCCACTGACAATCGGGCCTGACCTGCGAAGATCGCCTCAGAAGCGCCAGGTGCCGGGCTTCAGTCCCGCTGTGGAGCCGGCAGGTACGGCGCCGTCGACGGCAGCCCCAGATCGGACGGGAGCAGGGAGCCGACCCAGCAGTCACGGCGTACGCCCTTGTTGTTGATGCCGGAGCGAAGGACGCCCTCGATGCTGAAGCCGGCGCGTTCGGCGACCGTACGGGAACCCGCGTTGCCGACCTCGGCCCGCCACTCCACGCGGTCGATCGCCCGGTCCGTGAAGGCCCAGCGGGACGTGGCGACCACGGCCTCGGTGATGTAACCGTTGCCCCGGTGCTGCTTCGTCGCCCAGAAACCGATCTCACCGACACCCAGGGAACGCATGGTGAGGCCGACCGTGCCGACGAGTTCGCCGGCGGCGGGCAGGAAGATGCCGAACGTGAACATCGAGGAGTCGGCCCAGCCGTCGGGCACTATCTGCTCGGTGAAACCCGTCGCGTGCTCCCGCAGATAGGGCGAGGGGATCGGGATCCAGCGCTGGATCTCGGGGTCCTGGCAGGCGTCGTACACGGCGTCGGTGTCGTGCGGGCCCACCGGGCGCAGAAGGAGCCGCTCAGAGGTCAGCTTTACGGGGTCCATTGCCCGATTCTGCTCGGCCTGCCCCGAGGAAGCCATCACTTTCGCCCTGAGTGAGGGCTCGGTTACTTTTCGTTTTGCGGGCGCGGCACCTTCGGCAACTCCCGTCCGTTGTCCTAGTGGCTGTCACGGGCAGACCTCCCGGCGCGGTGGGGTCCTCGCTTACGATGGCCGTTGCTCAAGCTGTGATTTGAAACTGTTGTTGAACCCGACCGTCCGGCCCGACCGGCAAGGAGACAAACCCCCGTGTCCGTCCTCTCGAAGATCATGCGTGCAGGCGAAGGCAAGATCCTGCGCAAACTGCACCGCATCGCGGACCAGGTCAACTCCATCGAAGAGGACTTCGTCGACCTCTCCGACGCCGAGCTGCGGGCCCTCACGGACGAGTACAAGGAGCGGATCGTCGAGGCCCTCGCCGACGAGCCCGACGAGTCGAAGCACGACGCGGTCGTGACGAAGGCTCTCGACGACCTGCTCCCCGAGGCGTTCGCGACCGTCCGCGAGGCCGCCAAGCGCGTCCTCGGCCAGCGGCACTACGACGTCCAGATCATGGGCGGCGCCGCCCTGCACATGGGGTACGTCGCCGAGATGAAGACCGGTGAGGGCAAGACCCTGGTCGGCACCCTGCCCGCGTATCTGAACGCGCTGTCCGGCCGGGGCGTCCACCTCATCACGGTCAACGACTACCTGGCCGAGCGCGACTCCGAGATGATGGGCCGCGTCCACAAGTTCCTGGGCCTGGACGTCGGCTGCATCCTGGCCAATATGACGCCGGCCCAGCGCCGCGAGCAGTACAACTGCGACATCACGTACGGCACGAACAACGAGTTCGGTTTTGACTACCTGCGCGACAACATGGCGTGGTCGAAGGACGAACTGGTGCAGCGGGGCCACAACTTCGCGATCGTCGACGAGGTCGACTCCATCCTCGTCGACGAGGCCCGTACGCCGCTGATCATCTCCGGCCCGGCCGACCAGGCCACCAAGTGGTACGGCGACTTCGCCAAACTGGTCACGCGCCTGAAGAAGGGCGAGGCGGGCAACACCCTCAAGGGCATCGAGGAGACCGGGGACTACGAGGTCGACGAGAAGAAGCGCACCGTCGCCATCCACGAGTCCGGCGTCACCAAGGTCGAGGACTGGCTGGGCATCGACAACCTCTACGAGTCGGTGAACACCCCGCTGGTGGGCTATCTGAACAACGCCATCAAGGCCAAGGAGCTCTTCAAGAAGGACAAGGACTACGTCGTCATCGACGGCGAAGTCATGATCGTCGACGAGCACACCGGCCGTATCCTCGCCGGCCGCCGCTACAACGAGGGCATGCACCAGGCCATCGAGGCGAAGGAAGGGGTGGACATCAAGGACGAGAACCAGACGCTCGCCACGATCACCCTGCAGAACTTCTTCCGCCTCTACGACAAGCTCTGCGGCATGACCGGTACGGCGATGACCGAGGCAGCCGAGTTCCACCAGATCTACAAGCTCGGTGTCGTGCCGATCCCGACCAACAAGCCGATGATCCGCAAGGACCAGTCGGACCTGATCTACCGCACCGAGGTCGCCAAGTTCGACGCGGTCGTCGACGACATCGCCGAGAAGCACGAGAAGGGTCAGCCGATCCTCGTCGGCACCACCTCGGTCGAGAAGTCCGAATACCTCTCGCAGCAGCTCAGCAAGCGCGGCATCCAGCACGAAGTGCTGAACGCGAAGCAGCACGACCGTGAGGCGACGATCGTCGCCCAGGCCGGCCGCAAGGGCTCCGTCACCGTCGCCACGAACATGGCCGGACGAGGTACGGACATCAAGCTCGGCGGCAACCCCGAGGACCTCGCCGAGGCGGAGCTGCGCCAGCGCGGCCTCGATCCCGAGGAGCACATCGAGGAGTGGGCCGCGGCGCTGCCCGCCGCCCTGGAGAGGGCCGAAAAGGCGGTGCGGGCCGAGTTCGAGGAGGTCACGGACCTCGGCGGCCTCTATGTCCTTGGCACCGAGCGGCACGAGTCGCGTCGTATCGACAACCAGCTGCGCGGCCGTTCGGGCCGTCAGGGCGACCCCGGTGAGTCCCGCTTCTACCTCTCCCTGGGCGATGACCTGATGCGGCTGTTCAAGGCCCAGATGGTCGAGCGCGTGATGTCGATGGCGAACGTCCCGGATGATGTGCCGATCGAGAACAAGATGGTCACGCGCGCGATCGCCTCCGCCCAGTCGCAGGTCGAGCAGCAGAACTTCGAGACCCGGAAGAACGTCCTCAAGTACGACGAGGTCCTCAACCGGCAGCGTGAGGTCATCTACGGAGAGCGGCGCCGCGTCCTGGAGGGCGAGGATCTGCAGGAGCAGATCCAGCACTTCATGGACGACACGATCGACGCGTACATCGATGCCGAGACCGCCGAGGGCTTCTCCGAGGAGTGGGACCTGGACCGGCTGTGGGGCGCCTTCAAGCAGCTCTACCCGGTGAAGGTCACCATCGAGGAGCTCGAGGAGACGGCAGGCGACCGCGCGGGTCTCACCGCCGAGTTCATCTCCGAGTCCATCAAGGAAGACATCCACGAGCAGTACGAGGCGCGTGAGGCGCAGCTCGGCTCCGAGATCATGCGGGAGCTGGAGCGCCGGGTCGTGCTGTCGGTCCTGGACCGCAAGTGGCGCGAGCACCTCTACGAGATGGACTACCTCCAGGAGGGCATCGGCCTGCGTGCGATGGCCCAGAAGGACCCGCTGGTCGAGTACCAGCGCGAGGGCTTCGACATGTTCACCGCCATGATGGACGGCATCAAGGAGGAGTCCGTCGGCTACCTGTTCAACCTGGAGGTCCAGGTCGAGCAGCAGGTCGAGGAAGTCCCGGTCGAGGACACGAGGCCGTCGCTCGACAAGAAGGAGGACGCCGTGCCCGCGGGTGCGCGTCCGGAGATCCGCGCCAAGGGCCTCGAGGCCCCGCAGCGGCCGGACCGTCTGCACTTCTCCGCGCCGACCGTGGACGGCGAGGGCGGCGTCGTCGAGGGCGACTTCACCAGCGACGAGGAGCCGGTGCGCTCCGAGTCGGACGGCCTCACGCGCGCGGAGCGCCGCAAGCAGCAGAAGGGCGGCCGGCGCCGCAAGAAGTGACGGTTCGCTCCGCTAGGTTGAGCTGGTTGAGCGGGGGTCAGATGTGAAGGGCCGGGCACCTTGGGGTGCCCGGCCCTTCGGGCTGTTGGGTGTCGAGGGCTCGGTTCGAAGCTGCGGGTTCGTTGTGGCTGGTCGCGCAGTTCCCCGCGCCCCTAAGAGGCCTGCGGCCTCCTAAGGGGCGCGGTACTGCGCCGGACTTCGGCAAGCCCGCTTGGGCTCAGTTGTCGTCCGTACGCGGCATGCGGGCGCCGCCCAGTTCTACCGCTGTGCAGCGCCAGCGGAGGTCCTGGCCCTTCTCCAGGCGGAAGGCCATGGCGCGGAGCTGGTCGCCCGCGCCGATACGGGCGAAGGCCTCGATCGCGCCCGGGCGGGGGACCTCGTAGCCGACGTCGCGGACGACAGGGCGGGTGCCGTGGGTGCGGAGGGGGCCGCGTTCGGCGAGCCAGGCCAGTTCGTCGTACGCCCGGCCTGCCGTGTGCCGGAGCATGCTGTGAACGGGACGCTGCCCGCTCAGCACGGCGAGCAGGAGGTCGGCGAAGAGGTCGGTGGGACGAGGCTGCGGGGGCGTCCTGAGCGGACTTCGAGCGGGCGCCGTGCGGCGAGGGCTCGCAGTCCGGGGCGGGTTGCCGCCGGGCAGGGTCCGGGAGGTACGCGCAGTGCTCCCGCCGGGCCCCGTGCCAGGGCTGCCACCGGCGTTCCCGCCCCGCGGCGAGCTGCCCGGTGTCTCCCTGCCCGGCGTCGTGCGTGGGGTGGTTCCGGCGGGGCGGCGGGTGTCGTGGCGGCCGGGTGGGCGGGTGCCCGGGTTGCGCTTCGTCCTGGTCATCACCTTGTTCATGGCGCTGTCCCCGCTCGCTGGGCCCGAGTAGATACCGGGCGGTAACTTTGCTGTTGGGGATCTTGTACGGGGCCGGAGCGGGCGGCTGCAAGGACGTCGGCTGCGCGCCGTGGGGGCCGGAATCTTCACCTATCAGGGTGACGAAGGCCTGCGAGAGCCATGGCAGGGCTGGGGTGTACCGGGTGAGACCCCGGCCTTGTGGTTGACGTCGTACGAGGGGATCGCCCGGACTCGAAAGGGGACCTCCCGCACGTATCCTGAAGGTCCTTCCGGAGGCGCGGGACAGCCCTCCTCGGAGCGCTCCGACTACGAAAGCGGCCAGCCATGCGCGTCTACGTCCCTCTGACCCTCTCCGGTCTCGCCGAGGCGTACAAGACGGGCGAGCTCGGGGCCGGGCCCTTCGTCGCGTACGCCGTCACGCCCGCCTTGCGCGAGTGGTATCTGTCCGACGACATCGAGGAGTTGGAGTACGCGGCGCTGAACCGGGCCGCGCTCGCCTCGCTGCGGCTGCTCGCGCTCGACCCGGGGGCCGTGCGGCGACGCGTGGTCGTCGCCGTCGACGTCCCGGAGGGGGCCGCGGTCGCCGATCCCGACCGTGGGCTCGACCCCGGCTCGCTCGGAGAGGTGCGGGTCGACGGGCCCGTGCCGCTGACCAAGGCCGCGGCCGTGCACGTCGACTCGGGCGAGGCCGAGGCGGATGTCACGGCGGCGGCGGACGCGCTGGGCGCGGCGGACACGGGTGACGACGACGCGCAGTTCGTCGTGGACGGGGCCGAGGACCACGAACTGCTGTGGTTCGCCACACAGGAGATCCCGAACCTGGTGGGGCTCGGGGACTGACCCGAACCTGGTGGGACTCGGGGCTGAGGGGAATGAGCCAAGGCCGGCGGTGAAGAAATACCGATGGCGTTGTCAGTGCGGGCGGGTACGTTCTTTGGCATGGGGAAGCACAAGGCAGCGCACATCGTGTGGGACTGGAACGGCACTCTGTTCCACGACAATGCGGCCATCATCGGGGCGACGAACGCGGCGTTCGCCGAGCTGGGGCTGGAGCCGATCACGCTGGAGCAGTACCGGGAGCTGTACTGCGTTCCGGTGCCGAAGTTCTACGAGCGGCTGATGGGCCGGCTGCCCACGGACGCGGAGTGGGAGGTCATGGACGAGACGTTCCATCGGTACTACACGGAGCACCGGATTGGCTGCGGGCTCACCGACGGCGTTCCGGGGCTGCTCGCCGAGTGGGCTTCGGCCGGGGGCAGCCAGTCGCTGCTGAGTATGTACGGGCATGACGAACTCGTCCCGCTGGTACGGGACTTCGGGATCGAGTCGCACTTCATACGGGTCGACGGGCGCACCGGGCCGTCCGGCGGCAGCAAGGCCGAGCACATGGTGCGGCATGTGGGGGCGCTGACCGGCGTGGAGCCCGCTCGTACGGTCGTGATCGGCGACGCGGCGGACGACGCGCTCGCGGCCCGGCATGTGGGGGCGCGGGCCGTGCTGTACACCGGGGGCTCGCACAGCCGGGCCAGCCTCGAAGCGATAGGGGTCCCTGTCGTGGACAGCCTGGAGGAAGCGGTCGTGGAGGCGGAGCGGCTGGCGGCGTGAAGGGGCGTACAGGGGCGTACGAGGGTGATGGACCCGTGACGTACGCCCCGTCGAAGTCAGGTCAGCCGAAGCCGAGGTCAGGTCAGGTCAGGTCACAGGAGCCTTCGCTCGTAGCACCGTGAGGAACTCCCGCATCCAGCTGGAGTGGTCCGGCCAGACGCGCGACGAGACGAGGGTGCCGTCGACCACGACCTCGGCGTCCTGGAAGGTGGCGCCTGCGGCCTGCATGTCCAGCTCCAGCGCCGGGTACGCCGTGACGCGGCGACCCCTCAGGCCGTCGATCGCTGCGGTCAGCAGGGGACCGTGGCAGATCTGGGCGACGGGTTTGTCCGTGTCGAAGAAGGACTTCAGGATCTTGCGGAGTTCGGGGTCGTTGCGGAGGTACTCCGGTGCCCGGCCGCCGGGGATCACCAGGGCCACGTACTGGCCGGGGTCGACCTCCGAGAAGGCCAGGTCGGCGGGCCAGGTGTAGCCGGGCTTCTCCGTGTACGTGTCGAAGCCGGGTTCGAAGTCGTGGACGACGAAGCGGAGTTGCTTGCGGGCAGGGGCGGCGATGTGGACTTCGTAGCCCTCTTCGCGCAGGCGCTGGTAGGGGTACAGGACCTCCAGTGACTCCGCGGCGTCTCCGGTGACGATCAGGATCTTCGCACTCATGTCACTCCGCTCCCTTCGCCGGGATCCGTCCCGCCCAACGTGCCTCCACGTCGGGGCTTTGCCAAGGGGCTGCGCGCTGGGGTTTGCGTTGAGCTGGGGGACTCGGGTGCTCGGCTGCGGATGTGGTGGACGGGTGGGTTCTCACTCCCCACCCTCAAGCCGCACACGCTCCCGCGCCACCCGGCCGCTCCGCTGGAGGTGCGGTGATGAAGTGCGGGCCGGTGGGGGCTGGTCGCGCCCGCGCGGCGGAGCCGCACATTGATACAGCCCCGCGCCCCTCACGGGGCGCCTCGCCACCCGGAGGCCTCAGGCGCACGCCCACCCACCACTCGGAAGCCCCGAGCCGCCCGCTTCTCTACGCCCCGTAAGCCCCAAGCGCCCGCTCGTAAGCCCCCGCGCATTGTGCAGACTGTCAAAATCCCACCCCCTCTTTTGTACACATACGGCTCATGACGGAGGCCCCGTGCGGAGCGATAGCCTTGTCACGTGATCAGCGCGATATGTCGCGGGGGCGTCTGTCTTCCCGCTTTGCGCCCGGACCGCACGGACGACATCCGTGGCCGGGCGGTCGCTGGTCTTCGCGGGCGATACGGGTCACCGAGAGCAGTCTCACAGTCTCCGGCGGTGCCGAACATGGCCGATAACGCCTCGCCCCTCTCTCATCGCGGCATAGCGTCGAACCAGACCGGACACCCCGCGTCGCGGCGCTACGTCACTTCACGTTTTTCGGCGTCACGCAACGGCGCGCGACAGGAGCCAGAGGAAAATGCAGACCAAGCTGGACGAAGCCAAGGCCGAGCTGCTCGAACGGGCCGCCCGGGTAGCTGAGAACAGCCCGGCCGGGGTGCATCTACCGACCGGGCCGAAGGACGAGGGCACCTCCGGCACCCCGGACCACGACACCGTGCTCGCGTTCCTCCAGCGCTACTACCTGCACACCGCCCCGGAGGACCTCACCGACCGTGACCCGGTCGATGTCTTCGGAGCCGCCTTCTGCCACTACCGGCTGGCCGAGAACCGCCCTCAGGGCACGGCCAATGTGCGGGTCCACACCCCGACCGTCGAGGAGAACGGCTGGACCTGCAGCCACTCCGTCGTCGAGGTGGTCACCGACGACATGCCCTTCCTCGTCGACTCCGTGACCAATGAGCTGTCGCGGCAGGGGCGCGGTATCCACGTCGTCATCCACCCCCAGTTCGTCGTACGGCGCGATGTCACCGGCAAGCTCATCGAGGTCCAGCCCACCCGGCCCGCCGCCGAAGACCTGCCGCACGACGCCCACATCGAGTCCTGGATCCACGTCGAGATCGACCGCGAGACCGACCGCGCCGACCTGAAGCAGATCACCGCCGACCTGCTGCGCGTGCTCTCCGACACCCGCGAGGCCGTCGAGGACTGGGAGAAGATGCGTGACGCCGCGCTGCGTATCGCCGATGACCTGCCGACCGAGCCCACCGCCGACGATCTGCGCGACCAGGACGTCGAGGAGGCCCGCGAGCTGCTGTGCTGGCTGGCCGCCGACCACTTCACCTTCCTCGGCTACCGCGAGTACGAGCTGACGGAGGACGACTCCCTCGCCGCCGTACCCGGCACCGGCCTCGGCATTCTGCGCGCCGACCCGCACCACAGCGGCGACGACGCCCACGGCCACTCGCACTCCTTCAGCCGGCTCCCCGCCGACGCGCGCGCCAAGGCCCGCGAGCACAAGCTCCTCATCCTCACCAAGGCCAACAGCCGCTCCACCGTGCACCGGCCGTCCTACCTCGACTACATCGGCGTGAAGAGGTTCGACGAGAACGGGAACGTCATCGGTGAGCGGCGCTTCCTCGGGCTGTTCTCCTCCGCCGCGTACACCGAGTCCGTACGCCGTGTGCCGGTCATCCGCCGCAAGGTCCAGGAGGTCCTCAAGGGCGCGGGCTTCTCGCCCAACAGCCACGACGGGCGCGATCTGCTGCAGATCCTGGAGACGTACCCCCGTGACGAGCTGTTCCAGACGCCGGTCGACGAGCTGCGGTCCATCGTCACCTCCGTCCTCTATCTGCAGGAGCGCCGCCGGCTCCGCCTCTACCTGCGCCAGGACGAGTACGGCCGCTACTACTCGGCCCTCGTCTACCTGCCGCGCGACCGCTACACCACCGCCGTACGCCTGCGGATCATCGACATCCTGAAGGAGGAACTCGGCGGCACCAGCGTCGACTTCACCGCCTGGAACACCGAGTCGATCCTGTCCCGGCTGCACTTCGTGGTCCGCGTCCCGCAGGGCACCGAGCTGCCGCAGCTGTCCGACGCCGACAAGGAGCGCATCGAGGCGCGGCTCGCCGAGGCCGCCCGCTCCTGGGCCGACGGTTTCGCCGAGGCGCTGAACGCCGAATGCGGCGAGGAGCGCGCGGCCGAACTGCTGCGCCGGTACGGGAACGCCATCCCCGAGGGCTACAAGGCCGACCACAACCCGCGCGCGGCGGTCGCCGACCTGGTGCACCTGGAGCAGCTCGGCGACGGCAAGGACTTCGCGCTCAGCCTGTACGAGCCGGTGGGCGCCGCGCCCGGCGAGCGCCGCTTCAAGATCTACCGCACCGGAGCGCCGGTCTCTCTCTCCGCCGTCCTGCCGGTCCTCACCCGGCTCGGCGTCGAGGTCACCGACGAGCGCCCGTACGAGCTGCGCTGCTCGGACCGTACCTCCGCCTGGATCTACGACTTCGGCCTGCGCGTGCCCCCGTCCAAGGGCAGCGGCGACTATCTCGCCGACGACGCCCGTGAGCGCTTCCAGGACGCCTTCTCGGCGACCTGGACGGGGCAGGCCGAGAACGACGGCTTCAACTCCCTCGTCCTGAGCGCCGGGCTGAGCTGGCGGCAGGCCATGGTGCTGCGGGCGTACGCGAAGTACCTGCGCCAGGCCGGCTCCACCTTCAGCCAGGACTACATGGAGGACACCCTCCGCAACAACGTCCACACCACCCGGCTGCTCGTCTCCCTCTTCGAGGCGCGGATGTCCCCGGACCGCCAGCGGGCGGGTACGGAACTGACCGACGCCCTCATCGAGGAGCTGGACGCCGCCCTCGACCAGGTCGCCTCCCTCGACGAGGACCGGATCCTGCGGTCGTTCCTGACCGTCATCAAGGCGACCCTGCGCACCAACTTCTTCCAGGAGGCGGCGGGCGGACAGCCGCACGAGTACGTCTCCATGAAGTTCGACCCGACGGCCATCCCCGACCTTCCGGCGCCGCGTCCGGCTTACGAGATCTGGGTGTACTCACCGCGTGTCGAGGGCGTCCACCTGCGGTTCGGGAAAGTCGCGCGCGGCGGTCTGCGCTGGTCCGACCGCCGTGAGGACTTCCGCACCGAGATCCTCGGCCTGGTCAAGGCGCAGATGGTCAAGAACACCGTCATCGTGCCGGTCGGAGCGAAGGGCGGCTTCGTCGCCAAGCAGCTGCCGGACCCGTCCGTGGACCGCGACGCCTGGCTGGCGGAGGGCATCCGCAGCTACAAGACCTTCATCTCGGCGCTGCTCGACATCACCGACAACATGGTGGCCGGAGAGGTCGTACCGCCCGCCGACGTCGTACGGCACGACGAGGACGACACCTACCTCGTCGTCGCCGCCGACAAGGGCACCGCGACCTTCTCGGACATCGCCAACGAGGTCGCGCAGAGCTACAACTTCTGGCTCGGCGACGCCTTCGCCTCGGGCGGCAGCGCCGGCTACGACCACAAGAAGATGGGCATCACCGCCCGAGGCGCCTGGGAGTCCGTGAAGCGGCACTTCCGGGAGCTGGGCGTGAACACCCAGACCGACGAGTTCACCGTCGTCGGCGTCGGCGACATGTCGGGTGACGTGTTCGGCAACGGCATGCTGCTGTCCGAGCACATCCGTCTGGTCGCCGCCTTCGACCACCGGCACATCGTCATCGACCCGAATCCGGACGCGGCCACCTCGTACGCCGAACGCCGCCGCCTCTTCGAGCTGCCGCGCAGCTCCTGGGCCGACTACAACAAGGAGCTGCTGTCACAGGGCGGCGGCATCTTCCCGCGTACCGCCAAGGCCATCCCGCTCAACACCCATATCCGCAAGGCCCTCGGCATCGAGGACCGCGTCGCCAAGATGACCCCCGCCGACCTGATGCGGGCCATCCTCAAGGCACCGGTCGACCTGCTGTGGAACGGCGGCATCGGTACGTACGTGAAGGCGTCGACCGAGACGCACGCGGACGTCGGCGACAAGGCGAACGACGCGATCCGCGTGGACGGCGCCGACCTCAGGGTCAAGGTCGTCGGCGAGGGCGGCAACCTCGGCCTGACCCAGCTCGGCCGGATCGAGTTCGCGCAAGCCGGCGGCAAGGTCAACACCGACGCCATCGACAACAGCGCGGGCGTGGACACCTCCGACCACGAGGTGAACATCAAGATCCTGCTCAACGCGGTCGTCGCGGACGGCGACATGACCGTCAAGCAGCGCAACAAGCTGCTCGCCGAGATGACCGACGAGGTCGGCGGGCTGGTCCTGCGCAACAACTACGCGCAGAACGTGGCGCTCTCCAACGCACAGGCCCAGTCCCCGGACATGCTGCACGCCCAGCACCGCTATCTGCGCCATCTGGTGCGCGCCGGGCACCTCGACCGGGCCCTGGAGTTCATGCCCACCGAGCGCCAGATCCGGGAGCGCCTCAACACCGGGCACGGCCTGACCCAGCCGGAGACGGCCGTCCTCCTCGCGTACACGAAGATCACGGTCGCCGACGAGCTGCTGCACACCTCGCTGCCCGACGACCCGTATCTGCGGAGCCTGCTGCACGCGTACTTCCCGACCGCGCTGCGCGAGCAGTTCCTCGGGCAGATCGACAGCCACCCGCTGCGCCGTGAGATCACCACGACGGTGCTGGTCAACGACACGGTCAACACGGGCGGTACGAGCTTCCTGCACCGGCTGCGCGAGGAGACCGGAGCCTCCCTTGAGGAGATCGTCCGGGCGCAGACCGCGGCCCGCGCGATCTTCGGGCTGAGTGAGGTGTGGGACGAGGTCGAGGCGCTCGACAACAGGGTCGCCGCGGCCGTCCAGACCCGTATCCGCCTGCACTCCCGTCGTCTCGTCGAGCGCGGCACCCGCTGGCTGCTCAACAACCGGCCGCAGCCGCTCGAGCTCGCCGAGACGATCGACTTCTTCAGCGAGGGGGTCGCACGGGTCTGGGCCGAGCTGCCCAAGCTGCTGCGCGGCGCGGACCTGGAGTGGTACCAGCGGATCTACGACGAGCTGTCGGCCGCCGATGTCCCGGACGAGCTCGCCCAGCGCGTCGCCGGGTTCTCCGCGGCCTTCCCGGCGCTCGACGTCGTCGCGGTGGCCGACCGCACCGGCAAGGACCCGATGGACGTCGCCGAGGTGTACTACGACCTCGCCGACCGCCTCCGCGTCAGCCAGCTCATGGACCGCATCATCGAGCTCCCGCGCGCCGACCGCTGGCAGTCCATGGCCCGCGCCTCCATCCGCGAGGACCTGTACGCGGCCCACGCGGCGCTCACTTCCGACGTCCTCGCCTTCGGAAACGGCGCGGCCACACCGGAGCAGCGCTTCAAGGCCTGGGAGCAGAAGAACGCGGCGATCCTGGGCCGGGCCCGTACGACCCTGGAGGAGATCCAGAGCTCGGAGTCCTTCGACCTGGCGAACCTGTCGGTGGCGATGCGGACGATGCGGACGATGTTGCGTACGCATTCGTAGGCGGTACGCACGGCGGTATGTACGCGGACGGGGGCGACCGGGACATTTAGGATTCATGGGATGAACGTGGATCTGTCCCGGCCGCCCGACGTCACCGCCGCCGTGCCCGACGTCACCGTCATTGTCATCGTCTACAACGACGAGTCCCGCCTGCCGGCGGCCGTCCAGTCCGTGCTGGCGCAGACGCTGCGGAACGTCGAGGTCGTGATCGTGGACGACCGCAGCACGGACGGCTCGTACGAGACGGCCCGGCGGCTGGCCGCGGAGCATCCCGATCGCGTACGCGCCTACCGGCTCCCGGAGAACAGCGGTGGCTGCGGGGCGCCGCGCAACCACGGCATCGAGCAGGCGCGCGGCACGTACGTCGTCTTCCTCGACAGCGACGACGTACTGGAGCGCAACGCCTGCCGGAACCTCCTGGAAGCGGCCGAGACCACCGGCGCCGACCTCGTCTCCGGGCTGTGCGTACGCGTGCACGTGGACTCGCGCGGCCGCAAGGAGGTCAAGTGGTACCCCTGGCTGTACGCGCGCACCCGCACCCTGGAGTCGATCGCCGAGCTGCCCGACCTGCTGGTCTTCGACACCCTGTCGACGAACAAGTGTTACCGCAGACAGTTCCTGCTGGACCGGGACCTGCGCTTCCCCGTCGGCATCCACTACGAGGACCTGCTCTTCTCGGCCCAGGCGTACGCCGCCGCCCGCCGCATCACCCTGATCCCCAACCGCGTGTACGACTGGAACGTCGTCGAGAAGGCCGCCACGAAGAAGTCGATCAGCAACCGCCGCGACGAGATCGCCAACTTCGCACAGCGGATGGAGATCCACCGCCGGATCGACCAACTGCTCGCGGAACAGGGCCTGTTGGAGCTGAAGTTCCACAAGGACGTCAAGTTCCTCAAGCACGATCTGGTGCTGCACCTGCGTGAACTGCCGTTCCGGGACGCCGCCTACCGCCACGAGTTCGCCGCGATCACCCGCGACTACCTCGACTCGATCGACCATGCCGCCTTCGACGAGGTGGAGCCCATTCACGCCATCTGCGCCCATCTCCTGCGGGGGAGCGACTGGGACCATCTCCTCCCGGCCGTGGACACGCTCACCAACCGCGACAAGATCTCCTCGCCGCTCCTCGAACGCGACGGGCGGATCTACTGGTGCGTCGAGCACCTGGGCGGCGACGATTTCGCGCGGCAGGTCCTGGACGTCACCGAACTGGGCTACCACACCAAGCCGGTCGAGAAGATGTTCCTGCGCAACGCCCTGACCGGCTACGCGGAAGCGGCCGGCACCGTCCGGCTGGCCGGGCGCATCACCAATCCACTCGGCGTCATCCCGCTCGGCGCGCGGCTCAGCGGCGAGCTGGAGTTCTACGCCCGCCGCAAGAGCCTGCGCTTCCAGACCTTCCGGTTCCCCGTGGCCACCCTGCGGCACGAGGGCGAGACCATCGCCTGGGAGGCTTCGGCGGATCTCGCACGGCGGCTGCGTCCGCTGGGCATCGTGGACGCCGTATGGGACGTACGCCTCCATCTCGACGTCGACGACGCCCGCACCACGACCCGGCTCACCGCCTCCGAACCCGGCTTGGCCGCCGGGCAGTTGCCCGTCCGGCCCCGGCTCACCCGCCTGGTCGCCCACCACATCGAACCGGAGATCTCCGCGCGCGGCCATCTCTGCTTCCGGCTCGTGTCCCGTGAGGAAGTGGACGCGTTTGTCGCGCGCGGCGTGCAGGGGCCGCCGGGTCGGCTCGCCAAGTCCGGGTACCGGCAGGCGAAGGCGGTGCGCAAGAAGCTGACCTCCGGCGACACCAAGATCCGGCTGTATCACGAGGTGTTCAGCCGGCTGCCCGTGAAGAAACGCCTGGTCGTCTTCGAGAGCCACCTGGGCCGGCAGTACAGCGACAGTCCGCGGGCGATCTACGAGGAAATGCGGCGCCAGGGCCTGGAGTTCGAGGCGGTGTGGTCGTACAGCGGCAGTCCGGTGGGCTTTCCGTCCGACGCCACGCTCGTACGCCGCTGGTCGCTGCCCTACCTGAAGGCGCTGGCCCGGGCCGAGTTCTGGATCGACAACCAGAGCTATCCGCTGAAGCTCACCAAGCGGCCCCGGACCACGTACATCCAGACCTGGCACGGCTCGGCACTCAAGCGGATGGGCTTCGACGAACCGGAGTGGAAGCTCAAGTCCCGTCGCGGGCAGGAGGAGCAGCAGCGCACGCTGGACCGTTTCGACCGCTTCTTGATCCGCTCCGAGCACGACGTCCGCACGCTCGCCCGCGCCTTCCGCCTGAAGGAGAAGACGCTGCTGCGGGTGGGCTATCCGCGCAACGACGCCCTCGTACGAGCCCGCCAGTCCACCGAACGGCCGCCGCTGGCCGCCGAGTTGGGCATCCCAGAGGACAGAAGGGTCCTGCTGTACGCGCCCACCTTCCGCGGACGCGGGCAGCGACGCTTCGAGCTGCCCTTCGACGTGGAGCGCTTCGCGGACACCTTCGGCGACCGCTACGTCCTCCTCGTCCGCTCGCACTACCTCAACCACGTGGTGCTCCCGCCGTCCGTGCGGGGCCGCGTCATCGACGTATCGGCGCACCACGACGTGACACCGCTCCTGGCGCTCGCCGACGGCCTGATCACCGACTACTCGTCCGTGATGTTCGACTACGCCCTCCTCGACCGGCCGATGTTCTTCTTCGCGTACGACTACGAGGAGTACGTGTACGAGGGCCGCGGGACCTACTTCGACCTGCTGGAACGGGCACCCGGACCCGTCGTGCGCACCGAGGACGAACTGCACGCCGTCCTCGGCTCGTTGGAGAAGCAGGCGGTCAAGTACGCGGCGGCGCGGGAGCGGTTCGTCGCGGACTTCGGCGAGTACGACAAGGGGGACGCGGCGCGGAGCGTCGTCGAGCAGTTCTTCTCCCAGTGGAGGCGCGCGTGAGCGGGTATCCGGAGCGGGACGTCTTCTTCGTCTCCAACAGCGTCAACGAGCTGGGCGGAGTGACGAGTTGGTCGCATCAGATGACCCGGTTGTTCACCGAGCGCGGGCATCGCGTGCACGTCGTCGGCATCGCTCCGGCCGAGGTCGCGCAGGAGCTGGGCGAACTCCCGTATCCGACCACGACGTTGCACTCCGGACGGCCGCATCGCCCCGGTCGTGCCCGCCGGGCGGGCATGCGCGAGCAGGCCGCCAAGCTGACGGCGCTGTTCCGGGCGGCGCGGCCCGGCGCGGTCGTGATCGTCACGCAGGTGTGGGCCATGGAGTGGGTGGAACTGGCCGACACACACGGCCTGACCGTCATCGGCATGAGCCACGAGTCGTACGCGTACTCCAAGGCAGCCGGACGTTTCCGGCGCGTGCTCAAGCACTACCGAGACGTCGACCGCATGCTGACCCTGACCCGTGAGGACGCCGACCTGTGGATCGGCGAGGGCCTCAACAACGTCTCGTACATGCCGAATCCGCTGCCCTTCATGCCCGACGTCCCCTCGCCGCGCACCGCGAACGTGGTCGTCAGCATGGGCCGCCTGCACGACCAGAAGGGCATCGACATGCTCCTCGACACCTGGGCCGAGGCCGCCCCGCACCACCCCGGCTGGACCCTGCGGATCTACGGCTCCGGCGAGGACGAGGAACTCCTGAAGAAGCAGTGCACGGCACTGGGGCTCGACAGCTGTGTTGAGTGGATGGGGAGTACGGGCGATGTGCCGGGCGCGTTGCGCGGCGGCTCGGTCTTCGTCCAGTCGTCGCGAGGTGAGGGTTTCCCGCTCGCCCTGATGGAGGCGATGGCTACGGGCCTGCCGTGCGCCGCGTTCGACTGCGCGCCCGGGGTACGCGAGATCGTCCGGGACGGGGAGGACGGTCTGCTCGCGGGCCTCGGCAACACGGGCGAACTGGCCCGCAGGCTGGGCACGTTGATGTCCGACAAGGAGCTGCGGGACCGGATGGGGAACGCGGCGAGGGCGAACATCCAGCGCTACCGGACGGATGAGATCGTACGGCGCTGGGAGGAGCTGTTCGCTTTCCTGGAGCGCTGAGGGGGACCGTTGAGAGGCCCGTCCGTTACCGCCTCCCGCTGGTGAACTCCTCATAGGCGGCCAGTACTTCAGAGGTCGGCCCGTCCATCCGGAGCTCGCCCCGCTCGAGCCACAGCACCCGGTCGCACGTATCCCGGATGGACTTGTTGTTGTGGCTGACCAGGAACACCGTGCCGGCGTGCTTGCGCAACTCACGGATCCGGGCCTCGGAGCGCTTCTGGAAGGAGCGGTCGCCGGTGGCCAGCGCCTCGTCGATCATCAGCACGTCGTGGTCCTTCGCGGCGGCGATGGAGAACCGAAGCCGCGCCGCCATCCCGGAGGAATACGTCCGCATGGGCAGCGTGATGAAGTCCCCCTTCTCGTTGATGCCGGAGAATTCGACGATCTCCTGGTACCGCTCGCGGACCTGCTCGCGCGACATCCCCATGGCGAGCCCGCCGAGGTGGACGTTGCGCTCACCGGTCAGGTCGTTCATCAGGGCCGCGTTCACACCGAGGAGGGAGGGCTGGCCGTCCGTGTAGATGCGGCCGTTCTCGACGGGGAGCAACCCGGCGACCGCCTTGAGCAGGGTCGATTTGCCGGACCCGTTCGTGCCGATCAGCCCGATGGCCTCGCCCTTGTACGCGGTGAAGGACACGCTCTTCACGGCGTGCACCTTGCGTACGCCCGCCGCCTGCTCGGCCTTCCTGCCGCGCACGATGCGATTGAGCGCGGCGGTCGCGGAGCCGCGGCCGGCGCCGGTGCCGTTGACCCGGTAGACGATGTCGACGCCGTCGGCGATGACGGTGGGGATCTTCTCGTTGTTCTCAGCGTGCTCAGCCACGTCCGTACGTCTCCTCGGCCTTCCAGAAGTAGATGAAGCCGCCGACGCCCGCGAGGAGCGCCCAGCCGATCGCGAGCGGCCACACGTGGTGCGGCAACTGGCTCGCATGGAAGCTGTCGATCAGCGCGAACCGCATGAGGTCGATATAGATCGCGGCCGGATTGCACTCCAGCGCGAGCAGTACGACGTGCGGCAGGTCCTGGTGACCGCTGAGCACCCTGTCGATGCTCCACATGACACCCGAGACATACATCCAGGTGCGCAGCACGAACGGCATCAGCTGCGCGATGTCCGGCGTCTTCGCCCCCAACCGCGCCATGATCATCGCCACGCCCGCGTTGAACACGAACTGAAGTGCCAAAGCCGGGAGTGCCAGCAGCCAGGACACGCCGACCGGCACTCCGAAGCAGAGCAGGATCACGATCAGCGCCGCCATCGAGAACAGCAGCTGCTGGAGCTGTTGCAGTGCGTACGACACCGGTAGCGCGGCCCGCGGGAAGTGCAGCGCCCGGACCAGGCCCAGGCTGCCGGAGATCGCCCGGGTGCCCGCCATGATCGAACTCTGCGTGAACGTCCACACGAACACGCCCGTGACCAGGAACGGGATGTAGTCCGGCACCCCCCGGCTGGTGCCCATCAGCACGCCGAAGATGAAGTAGTAGACCGCAGCGTTCAGCAACGGCGTCGCCACCTGCCAGACCTGCCCGAGCTTCGCCTGGCTGTACTGAGCGGTGAGCCTGGCCGTCGCGAACGCCGTGATGAAGTGCCGCCGCGCCCACAGCTCGCGGACGTACGCGGACAGCGAGGGGCGGGCGCCGCTGACCGTCAGGCCGTAGCGGGCGGCGAGTGCTGTGGGGTCGTCGTCGGGCGAGGCCGGTGCTGGGGGCGGTGTGTCGAGGACCTGGCTCACATCCGGTGCTTTCGCTTGGGGTGGGGGGCAGGGTGCGGTGGGGCTTGCTGTGCGAACCCTTGCTTTACCTGGGGATGGACTCGGCTTTACGTCGGGACGGGACCGTATCGTCGCAACGTGAGCGTAGGTCGATTCAACGTCGGAACGCAACCGTTTCGTCGTAACGCCCCTATGCTGTGCGGCATGACGACGAACCCCGACGGGAAAGCCGACGGAGCCGCCCAGAGCCCTCCGCAGCCACGCCGAAGGGCTCCCGCTGGGGCGGCCGTACTCCGCGAGGATGTGACGGAAGCCATCCGGGCGGCCGTCTTCGAGGAACTCGCGGCCGTCGGATACGCCCGGATGTCCATCGAGGGCATCGCGCGCCGCGCGGGCGTCGGCAAGACGGCGGTCTACCGCCGGTGGCGTTCCAAGCTGCACCTGGTGCTCGACCTGGTGTCGGCGATCGCGGTACAGGGCTTGCCGGCACCCGACACCGGCACCCTGGAGGGCGACCTGCGGCTGCTGTACGAGGTCACGGCCCGCGCGCTGCGCCACCCCGTGGCCTCGCAGATCATCCCCGACCTTCAGGCGGAGGCGGCCCGCAACCCGGACATCGCCCAGGCCATGCAGAAGGCCCTGCGAGAAGGCCAGGAGGGGGTGGCAAGCGGCATCGTCGCGGCGGCCGAGCGGCGCGGCGAGGTCCGTATGGGCATCGACGACGAGATGGCCCTCGACCTGATCTCCGGACCGCTGTACTGGCGCTCAGTGGTGATCCGCGACCAGAAGCTGCCGAAGGGCTACCTGGAGAAACTGGCGCGGGCCACGACGGCGGCGCTCAAGGCGTTGTAAGGGTGAGTGAGAACCGTCTCTCACGGGTCCCCAGCCCGGCGAATCCGCGTGCCGTACGGCCGATCGGCCCTCGTAGCGTCCGGATCGTTGTCATCGGTGACTCACTTTCGGGGCCTCCGGGGGCGCATACTGGTTACACGATGACGAAGCCTTCCGCGCCCCGGCGCCATCTGCCCACCAGTCCCTTCAAAGCTCCGGTTGCCCCGGTCGCCAAGCACTTCGAGCTGGGCGACCGAGTGTCGCACGACCAGTTCGGCCTGGGCACGATCGTCGGCGTCGAGGACGGCGTCGCGATGCTCGTCGACTTCGGCGCCCGCCAGGCCCGAATCGTCAGCCCCTACACCCGCATGGACAAGCTCTGACGGACCCCGTCAGAAACGCTCGCCGCGGACTGGGACCGCCGTCCCGCCCGCGGCGAACGCGTTTCCGCGCCCGCGGTTACTGAGCCAGCCGCTCCGTCGGCCCCACGGCACGGGCGGCTCGTCTGCACGAGGCGGAGCGGATCTCTCAGGACGAAGCAGTGGATGTGTTGCTTCGCGGCGCCGGCCTCGACGAGGCGTCGGCCTCGACGAAGGGGGCGCCGCGTTGATCGCGTACGGCGATCTGACCGTGGGCGACCGCTTCCGGGCCGGTGACGTCCAGCAGTGCGGCCTCGTGGCCGCCGCGCAGTCCTTCGGTCACCTGAAGTCCGCCTAGGGCTCCGCCCGTGATCCGCTGAATCCAGGACTTCCGCCCATCACGCGATACATCCCGATCGAGTCGTGCTCGGCGGTGTCGGCGAACCCGAACTTCTCGTACAGAAAGCGTGCGGGGCCGTCCGCGATCAGCGAGATGTAGGCGGTGGCGGGCGCCCGGCGGTCCAGTTCCTCGGTGAGTGCGGCCATGATGCGCTTGCCGAGGCCGCGGCCCTGGTGTGCGGGGTGGACGCAGATGTCGACGATCTGGAACGCGGTACCGCCGTCACCGATGACGCGCCCCATACCGATGGGCTCCCCCTTGTGGTGAAGGACCACCCCGTGCCACGTATTGGGCAGGGCGAGCGCCGCCGCTTCGGGGTCTTTGTCCGAGAGGCCGGCATCGGTGCGCAGGCGGCGGAAGACCTCGACGGAGGGCACGCCCACGCTCAACTCGTAAGGGTCGTTCAAGCTGTCCACTTCCGCTTCTGTGATGGTCGTGGTGACGCGATGATGGGCTTGCTGCGGTGCTCGACTCGCTGGTCAGTGACCGGATTCGGCGTGGTCCCCGTGATCGCTCAGCTGCGCTTGGAACCAGTCGTGCAGTGCGTCGATCAGCACGGGCTCGTCGGTGGCGTAGGTGAGGGTGGCACCGTCGGGCCGTTCCCGGTAGCGGACCTCGATGCGCTGGTAGCCGTCCTCCAGTTCCGCCAGGCCCGGCATGCTGTCGCCGTGGATCTGGGCGGGGTCGCCGAAGTCTCCCCGGCCAAACGCTTCGGCCTCCTGTTGGAGGTGGGCGCGGATGAGGTCGATCTGCTTGGTGTCGTCGGGCTGGTCGGCGACGACGTTCTGGACCCCGCCCGTCTCGGTGGGGGTGAAGTGGTGGGTGGTCTGTTCGAGGTCGAAAGGCATCACGGACCGACCGCGCTCGGCGACCACCTGCTGCCGGTCGGTTCGCCGGTCGCTGCTGTCCTGCTGCGCGTCGCCGATCAGCAGGACTGCGGCCAGCGCCGCGCCGACACCTCCTGCGGCGATGCCGGCCGTTAACAGTCGGCGCTTGCCGTTACTCATCCAGTGCCTCCGTCAGGACTTCGAGGGCGTGCAGTACGCCTGCTTGTTCGTGGGACGGGATCGCATCAAGCAGTCGGGAGAACTTCTCCCGCCGAGCCTCGGCGAGGTTGTGCGCTGCGTTCTGCCCCGCGGGTGTGAGACGCAGGACGACGCCGCGGCCGTCGTCGGGGGACGGGGCACGTTCCACCCAGCCGCGGGCGGTCAGTTGCCCGACGAGCCGACTGACGGTGCTCTTCTGCAGCCGCAGCCGACGGGCCAGTTCCACCTGCCGCAGCTCGCCCGCTTGTGCAAGCTCACCGAGGGCGTGAGCCTCGGAGACCGGGATCGCCTGACCGCACGGTGTGCTTTCGGGCTGGTGCAGCCCGAAAGCACGGACGAAGCTCCGCAGTGCGTCTTGTAGCAGCGCGGGATCTGCTGCTCCACCATCTTGGGGCATGGTTCGATTGTACAACCAGATGGTTCGGCGCTACAACCATCTGTTTGCGCTTACCGGAGGGCGGGCAATGCGCCCGCCCACCCGCCGGCGGTGGGGCACCGGTCGGGCTTACTCGGGCATGACGAAAGGGTTTCCGGAGGCGTTTGACGCGTGGTGTCGGTCACGTCCGCGGGCATGGTGCAGCGGCCGCGAATGTTACACATCAGGGGAATCTGTCACATTCGTAGAACTGCCTGCCTGTCGGTAGCCGCTGTGCAGCCGTCCCGCCCGCGGCGAACGCGTTTCTACACCCGTGGCTACCGAGCCAACCGCTCCGCCAGTCCCACCAGCTCAGCCGCCCGAAGTACCCGCCCGTCGAACCCTGGCAGCGGCACATGCAACGGCTCGGTCCAACGCGACGGGATGGCTTCCGCCCCGTACACAGCCCCCGCGAGCCCACCCGCGATCGCCGCCACGGTGTCGGTGTCCCCGCCCAGGTCGACACGCTGCGTTGCGCCAGTGTTCGGCTGCTCAACTCACCCATGCCCAACGCCAGTTGGAAGCGCACCCGTGTGAAGTCGACCCCACGGGCAATGACACCAACCGGCGCCCTACCCCCTACTGCTCCCCCCTCCCTGCATTTCCCCATTCCTGCAACGGAGTTGATCCTCCATGCCCGAGTACACCCTCTTCTGCCCGTCCCTGGACACCACCCCCCGCGTCGCCCGCGACTTCGTCGCCTCCGTCCTGCGCTCGCAGCAACTCGACGACTTCGCCCACGACGCGGCCCTCTGCACCTCCGAACTCGTCACCAACGCCTGCGTACATGCCAAGGGGGCCGACGCTGTGTTACGGCTGGCCGTCGGTGAACCGCTCGCCGCGGTCCGGGTCACCGTCTACGACGGAGATCTGCAGCCGCCCGTTCTGAGAGAGGGCTGCCTCGACGAGAACGGGCGCGGCATGTGGCTCGTGGACGCGCTCACCGAGGGCAGATGGGGCACAGAACCCGACGCCGCGCACTCCGTCGGCCCGCCCCTGGGAGGCAAGGGCGTCTGGTTCGAACTCGGTGCGCCCGGGCCATCCGGGCTCGGCCGATGATGGGCCGGACGTGGTCATACGTGGATACCCTGGCACGTGACGACCACGAGCAAACTGGGCCTGACCAGCGGGCGAGAAGGGATCGAGGGATGAGCGCACAGCCGGTGCATCACGATGGGCCGATCATCCCGATGCCGCCCCTGGCCAGGGACGCGTTGCGTGAGGCGGTGAAGCGAGTGAGCCTCGTGGACCTGCCGCAGTTCGACTTGGAGGCCGGGCGAGCGTTCGACCAGGCCAGCCAGACCGGGAGCACGGCCCCGCTTCAGCTCTTCCTGAAACGCTGGGGCGTCTTCGTGGCGATCGAACGGGATCCGGCACGGGCGGCTCGTCTGCACGAGGCCGAGCGGATCTCTCAGAACGAAACAGTCGACGAAGCCGCGTTCCGCGCCGCCATGGCGGAGATCAACAGGATTCTGCGCGAGGCCGAGCGGGAGATCGAGGCTTGAACGACCAGGAGTCCCAGGACCCCGAGTGGGCCTGGGAGTACGGCGCGGACCCTGACTGGGTGGTCGGCGAATTGCCGGCCGAAGGACGCGCAGCCGCCGAGGAAGTCGCGAGAGAACTCGTCGTACTCGCCTCACTGGGCCAGGATCCGGGCGACGGAGCGAGCGTGACGAACCCGCAGGGCCTGCGCGTGATCGCCACGGGTCCGCTCATAGTGTGGTACCAGATCATCGACTACCAGAAGCGGGTGTACATCCAGCTGGTGACGTGGCTCGGATGAGGCGGCGTTGCTGGTCACGACACACAGATGCAGAACTCGTTGCCCTCCGGGTCCTGCCAGACCTGCCAGAGGTCCTCATGCACCTCGCCGACCGCTGTGGCTCCCAGCTCGGCGGCGCGGGAGACGGCTTTGGCGAAGTCATCGGCGACCAGATCGAAATGGATTCTGTTCTTCACGGTCTTGGGCTCGGGCACCAACTGGAGGGCGAGGCCGGGGCCAAGGCTGATCCAGTCGTCCTCACGACGGGTGATCTCCAGTTCGAGCAGCCCGCTCCAGAACCGGGCGAGGAGATCGAGGTCTGTGGTGTCGATAACGATGCCGCCGAGGCGAATACCCATGCTGCCCTCTCGTCGTGACGACTGGCCATGGCCGGACGTGCAGGGTACCGATCACCGCGCGCGAACCATCAGTTGAAGTCCCAGCCCTTGGGCTGCTGGTTTACGCGCGGCGATCGACTTCGGGACGCAGCCGGGCTGGGGGATCAGCCGCGCTGTGCCCCCGGATGCAGCCGCACCCACCCCTCCCAAGCCGACGTGATCATGTCGGCCACGTCGTACCTCGCCTTCCAGCCCAGCTCGTCGGCGATGCGGGCAGCCGACGCCACGACGCGGGGCGGGTCCCCTGGGCGGCGGGGCGTGACGACCGGGGGCAGGTCGTAGCCCGTGAGGTCGTTGATGCGGTCGATCATCTCGCGGACCGAAACGCCTTCCCCGCGGCCGATGTTGAGGGTCAGGTCCGTGCCGGGGGACGTGGCCAGGCGGCGGGCCGCCGCCACGTGGGCCTCGGCCAGGTCGACCACGTGGATGTAGTCGCGTACGCACGTACCGTCCGGCGTCGGGTAGTCGTCGCCGAAGATCCGTGGCGGCGCGCCCTCCGTCAGCTTTTCGAAGACCATCGGCACGATGTTGAAGACCCCGACGTCGGCCAGCTCCGGCGTCGCCGCGCCCGCCACGTTGAAGTAGCGCAGGGAGGCGGTCGACAGGCCATGTGCGCGGCCCGTGGCGCGGGTCAGCCACTCGCCCGCCAGCTTGGTCTCGCCGTACGGGTTCATGGGGACGCAGGGCGTCTCCTCGGTCACCAGGTCGACGTCCGGCATGCCGTACACCGCCGCCGAGGACGAGAACACGAAGGAGGGTACTCCCGCCTCGGTCACGGCGGACAGGAGTACGCGCAGACCCTCGACGTTCTCGCGGTAGTAGTGCAGCGGCAGCTCCATCGACTCGCCGACCTGCTTCTTCGCCGCCAGGTGGACGACACCGGTGACGGCGTGGTCCGTGAGCGCGCGGGTCACGCGATCCGCGTCCAGGGTCGAGCCGACGACCAGCGGCACGCCTTCGGGGACGCGCTCGGCGATCCCGGTGGACAAGTCGTCGTACACCACGGCCTGTTCGCCCGCCTCGGTCATCGCGCGGACCACATGTGCCCCGATGTAGCCGGCGCCGCCGGTGATCAACCAGGTCATGTACGGCCGTCCCCTCGTCTGTCAGTAGTGGTTCGGATACGTACGTCCATGGTCGCGTGTCAGTGAAGCAGGCGCAGCAGTCGGCGGCGCAGCACGGCGGCCATTCCCCGCCAACCGGGCGCCAGCCGCAACGCCAGCGAGCCCGAGTGGGTCGCGTACGGCTGGACGAGCACCACGCCGTGCCGCCCGCTCAACACCGCCGTACGACGCAGCAGTCCGGGCCCCGCGACCGCGTGCCCGGTGGTGTCGCGGCCCGAGCCGTCGTGGAACCGCACCCGCAGCCGCACATCCCAGGTGCCGGAGCCGAGCGCCGAGAGGTCGACCGGGACCTCGGCCCACCAGGAGTCGACCGAGGAGTTGGCCCCCGATTCGAGCCCGGAGTCGTCCTCGCAGTCGTCGGGCAGCAACGGCGCCGTGAGACCGAGCCCCACCCGCCCGTCCTGCCGGTGCGCGAACTCGACGTCCACGCACGCCGGCCCCGCCTCCGCCATCCGCCCGTACAGCTCGTGCAGACGCAGCCGAAGCCGGGTGGCACGCGCGCGTGGCCGCAGTTCCGCGTCGACGGCAACAGGGAGGTGACGTACAGGCCGGAACAGCAGGTGTTCCAGGGTCACTTGGGGCAGGTCGGCGGACCACACCGGCGTACCGTCCGCGGCCCGCGCGTACGGCGGCGCCAGCCGGGCCGGTCGCGACGCGAGCTCCCTGATGCGGTCCAGGTCGCGCGGCTCCTCGGAGGCCATGACGACCTGCGCGACGACCCGGCCGGGCGCCGGGGCGACGGCGAAGTCACTCGCGTCGAACGTCGCGAGGTACGCGCGCGTGAGCGCCCACCACTCGCGCCGGTACCCGGAGCCGCGCAGCCTGAGCTCGCGCGCGTACATCCGCAGGCTGTGGTCCAGGAACACGGCGCGCGCCGCCCGAGCGAGCCGCTTCTCACCGGCGGCGAGGAGGGTGTCGTACGCCCTGCCGTGGGCCGTGAGCCTCGCCCGCCAGTTGTCCATGCCCGCCCGGTCGAGCGAGATCGACAGCCGCTCGGCGGACCGGCGCACCTGCCAGACGTACACCGTGTCGGGGACCAGCGCGAGGCGCGGCCCGGCGGCGAGCACGCGCGCCGTGAACACGAAGTCCTCGTACGGGAAGCGCCCTTCGAGGAAGCGGATGCCGTGCTCGCGCAGGAAGTCGGTGCGGTAGAGCTTGTTGACGCAGAGCGTGTCGTGGACCAGGCGGGTGCGGAGCGAGGGGTGGGGGACGAGGACGGGATTCGCGTACAGCTCGGGCTGCCAAGGGGCCTCTCGCCCGGACGGCAGTTCGCGGCGGATGCAGAGGCCGGCCGCGACCTCCGTGCCGTGCCCGACGGCGGCGGAGAGCAGTGCGTCCACCGCGCCGGGCGGCAGTACGTCGTCGCTGTCCAGGAACATCACGTACGGGGCTGTGGCGGCGTCGATCCCGTCGTTGCGCGGGCTGCCGCAGCCGCCGCTGTTGATCTTGCGGCGTACGACCCTCAGGCGCGGTTCGTCGAGCGCGAGCCGGTCGAGGAGGTCGGGGCTGCCGTCCGTCGAGCCGTCGTCGACGGCTATCACCTCGCGGACGGCCGGGCCCTGCGCGAGGGCGGAGCGCACCGCGTCCGTCAGATGGGCGGCGTCGTCGTACCCGATGACGACGACACAGATCTGCGACGGGTGAGAGTGCATGGCTTGTCTGGCTTCCACGGGAAGGAAAGGAGCTCTTGTGGCTAATTTTCCGTTAAGAGGTGCTTATTGTCCCGTGGGAAAGATGGCAGGAAATGAGCGCTGGTTCCCTCAGTGATCGACGGATCCCAGGACGGACTCGATCAGCCGCTCTCCAGATCCGCCTCGTCCAGCGCCGCCGTGAGCTTGTCGAGCCGGGCCCGCAGGTCGCGGATCTCGTCCAGGTCGAAGCCCGTCGCGGCGGCGATCCGTCGCGGTACGGCGAGCGCCCGCTCGCGCAGCGCGCGGCCCTCGTCCGTGGGCCGGACGACCACCGACCGCTCGTCGAGGACGCTGCGCTCACGCCGTACGAGACCGGTCGCCTCCAGGCGCTTGAGCAGCGGCGACAGCGTCCCGGAGTCGAGCCGCAGGTGCTCGCCCAGCTTTTTCACGGGCAGCTCGTCGTGCTCCCACAGCACGAGCATGACCAGGTACTGGGGGTAGGTGAGCCCCAGGTCCTTCAGGACGACCCGGTACACGCCGCCGAAGGCGCGCGACGCGGCGTTCAGGGAGAAGCAGATCTGCTGGTCGAGACGGAGGAAGTCCTCGGCGGCGCGCAGGGGCTCGGTGTCGGCGTCCGTGACGGCGGGATCCGGGGTTCGGGTCGGAGTGGTCATGCCTCCAGGGTAACGCGTGTGCGTCACTGGATTGTGCACAACTGAATTGTGTGCTCTACTTGTGGTCGTGAGGCGGTCAACTCCCAAGACCTGCCGACACGACCTTGAACTTGATGTTGATCCACATGATGAGAGGGACGGTTCCCATGGACGCGCTCTACACCGCTGTCGCCACCGCCACCCACGGCCGTGAGGGCCGCGCCTTCACCAACGACGGCCGCCTCGACCTCGAGCTGGGCATCCCGAAGGAGATGGGCGGCAGCGGTCAGGGCACGAACCCGGAGCAGCTGTTCGCCGCGGGCTACTCCGCCTGCTTCGCCAGCGCCCTCGGTCTCGTCGGCCGGCAGGCGAAGGTCGATGTCAGCGACGCGGCGGTGACCGCCGAGGTCGGCATCGGCAAGGAGGGTGAGGGCTTCGGCCTCGCGGTCACGCTGCGCGTGGAGCTTCCCGAGTCCGTCGACGCCGAGACCGGCCGCAAGCTGGTCGAGCAGGCCCACCAGGTCTGCCCGTACTCCAACGCCACCCGCGGCAACATCCCGGTCGAGCTCGTCGTCGAGTAATCCTGGTCAGACACGCTTCGGCGCCCGGCCCGCACTCAAGGCGGGCCGGGCGCCTGGGGTTCAGGCGGCGGTGCGCCACCGCACCCGGTGGGGCGAGCCGTGGCCCGCCCCACCGAGGAGCCTCAGCCCTTACGGGCCTTGACCAGCGCCCTCGTGACGATCGGCGGCAGCAGATCCTTGGCGATCCGCCTGGCTCGGCTCGGCCGCCGCTTGGCGGGGCCGACGGTGGCGGGCCGCGTGGCCGCGGGCGGAGTGGGCGCGGGCTTCGGGGCGGGCTTGGGCGCCTCGACGACCGGCTCCGGCTCTTCGGCCGCGTACTTGGACACCGGCTGCTTCGGCTCGGTCGCCTTTTGGCCGGTGATACGGATCAGCCCGTACCCCGCGACCTGCTGCACCTCGTGCCACATGTCGTCACGGCCCGCCAGCCACTCCAGCAGCGCGTCGCGCAGCGGCTCGGGGTCGCCCCACGTGCCGTAGAACTTGGTGCCCGTGATGCAGATGGGGCGCAGGTCGAACGTGGGTATTGCCCCCCAGGTGGCCGCGGCGACGCCCGGGCAGTGCTCGGCGCGGAAGTCGTCGAGGACGACCACGCCGTCGGGCAGCAGTATGTCGCGCACCGCCTCGATGTCCGCGTTCACGTGCTCGTACAGGTGCGAGGCATCGATGTGCGCGAAGCGGCAGCTCTTGTCCTCGACGCGGTCGGCGACCACCTGGCTCGGAGCCTGGATGATCTCGGGCAACTCCTCGTGGAACGCGAGGTAGTTGGCCTCGAAGGCCCGCCGGGTCAGCGTCGAGTAGGACTTGTTCATCTCCTTGCTGTTGGCCGCGTCCTCCGCGGGGGAGTCGAAGAGGTCGCACACCGTGAACTTGTCCTCGTCACGCAGGTAGGAGGCCATGAAGATGGCGCTCTTTCCCATGTAGGCGCCGAGCTCCAGCAGATTGCCGGTCTGCTGGCTGTCGAGCTGCCGGGACAGGAACCAGTCGAACAGCTGCTGATCGACGGGACGGAACCAGCCCTTGACGTCCGACAGGGTTTTGGGACGGGGCAGCTCGGTGGTGCTGGAGGTCATGTGTACTCCGTACAGCAGGGTCTATGGAATTTCTGTGTGTTGGAGGATGGGATCCGAGTGCTTCACGGGCTGTCAACGACGGGAATGGAAACTCCGGGTGTCGAAACAGTTGCCAGTGGTGAGGCGGTCGGATAATCCCCGGTTCGGGGGGAATCGAGCACCCACGGAATGCCATCCTCCACCGACGGCACCGGATGGCGCTCGTCGAGCGGGACCACGGCCGGCAGCCCGGCGGTCTCACCGAGCACGACCCGGCGTACGACACGCTCGGCGGCCCGCCCGTCGTCGTACGGGCAGAAGCGCTTCCGGAACGCGGCCCTCAGCTGCGCGGAGCGCGAGCCGCGCCAGTGGCCGGTCGCGAAGATGTCGATCAGTTCGTCCTCGCTGCGCGCGACGACTCCCGGCGGGAACGCGCGCAGATCGAAATAGGTGCCACGTGCCGCCTCGTACGCCGCCCAGTCGTCCGCGTGGATCACGATCGGCCGGTCGAGATTCGCATAGTCGAACATCAGGGAGGAGAAGTCGGTGATCAGCGCGTCCGAGGCCAGGCACAGGGACTCGACGCTCGGATGCTCCGACACATCGATCAGCCGGCCGTCGCTGCGGGCCAGCGGCTGCCCGTACGAAGGGTGCGCGCGGGTCAACAGCACGAAGCGCGGGCCGAGCCCGCGCAGAACGCGCTCCAGGTCGAGCATGCTGCGCTGGGAGCGGCGGTAGTCGCGGTGCGTCGGCGCGTACAGGATCGCGATCGCGTTCGCGGGGATGCCAAGCGTCTCGCGCAGCCGGGCCACGTCCGCCGAAGTCGCCCGCTGGAACACGTCGTTACGGGGCTGGCCGTACTCGAGCGTCGTATAGCCGGAGGGGAAGACGCGCTCCCAGACGAGCGTGGCGTGGCGGTTGCCGGACAGGCAGTAGTCCCACTGGTCGACGCCGCGCAGCAGCTCGGCGAAGTCCGTGTCGCGGGCCGCCGCCGGGCGGTCCTGGAGATCCAGGCCCATGCGCTTGAGCGGGGTGCCGGCCTGCGTCTGGACCAGGATCTGATCCGGTCGCTTGACGAGCCTGCGGTCGAAGTCGGCGTTGCTGACGAGGTACTTGGAGCGGGCGAGCGCCGTCCAGTACGCGGCAGTGTCCGGGCTCAGCCTGCGGGTCGCGGCCGGGACGGTGTGGTGGTGCTCGGGCGCCGCGATCCACGCGGTGCGCATCCCCGGGACGTACGTCCGGAACGCGTCCTCCAGCGCCGCCGGGTTGCAGCCGTAACCGCGTCCGTTCCCGTTGGAGAACACGGCGTGGTCGGCTCGTACGGGAAGCCGGAGCTGGATGCGGTAGTGCAGCCGCAGCGCCACGGCCCGTACGCCACGGAACGCGGCCGTGACGCCTTCCGTCACCCGTCTCTTCAGCTGCGCCGCCGCCCACAGCGTGCGATATGTGCGGTGGCTGCCCAGGCGGATGAGCACGTGCCGCAGCCAGTTGCGGGCCGGGAGGCGGGCGCCCGGCACCCGGTAACGGGCGTAGTGGGCGCGGGCCTTGCGCAGAAACTCGGGACGGGAGCCACGCGGCAGCCGGTCGCGTCCGAGGAACACGGCCGAGAGATGGTCGACCATGCGGCGGAACAGGACGGGGCGCCAGTGCGCCAGTTCCGGATGGGCGTCGAGATGGGCGAAGACACGGTCGTACTGATCGAAGATGTCGAAGTGACCCCGGCCGATGGTGCCGGGCCTGCTCCCCTGACGTCGTTGGCGGTAGTGAACACAGACGCGGTCGAGCGTCGCGATGGTCTCGGAAGCCATCAGAACTGAGTACGTCCAGGGGGTGTCCTCGTAGTGGCCGGGAGGGAACGTGAAGCCCTCCCGCTCGATGAACTCCCGGCGGTACGCCTTGTTCCCCACCACCATGAGGACCTTGAGCAGCCCCGGCCGGTCGTCGAGCCGGAACGGCGCCGGGCCCCGCTCGGTGAGCTGCGCGGACTGGACGCTGCGCACCGTTTCGCCCGTCCAGAAGGTGCGCGCGTGGTCGTACACCAGGACATCCGGCTCGTCGGTCTCCTTCAGCCGGTCGGCGATGGCGATCAGCGCGTGCGGGGTGAGGCTGTCCTGACCGTCCAGGAAGACCAGGTAGTCGCCCTTCGCGCGCTCCAGACCGGCGTTGCGGGCCGGGCCGGGGCCCACGTGCTCGTCGAGGTGCACGGGCCGTACGCGCGGGTCGCGGGCGGCGAACTCGTCGATGATCGATCCGCAGGCATCCGGCGAGCAGTCGTCGACGGCGATCAACTCGAGGTCGGGGTAGGACTGTTCGAGGACGGAGGCCAGGCAGGCGTGCAGGTAGGCCTGCACTTTGTACGCGGGGACGATGACACTGAACCGGGGCACGTCACATCCATGGGTCGGCGCGGCAGACTGCCCGGAAACGGCCGAAGGGGTGACGTGGTTACGCCAGACGCGGCATATGGGGGATGTCGGGAGTGCGGTGAGGGGCGGACCGCCCCCACCGCACTCCCCGAAGCGCTACTTCACCGCGCCCGCCATCACACCGGACACGAACTGCCGCTGGAACGCGAAGAACACCGCCAGCGGGATGACCATGGAGATGAAGGCGCCGGGCGCGAGCGTCTCGATGTTGCCGGAGAACTGCCGGGTCTGCTCGGTCAGGGCGACCGTCAGAGGCCGTGAGCCGGAGTCCGAGAAGACCAGCGCCACCAGCATGTCGTTCCACACCCACAGGAACTGGAAGATGCCGAGCGACGCGATGGCGGGCGCGCCGAGCGGCAGGATCACGGTGGTGAACAGCCGCAGCTCACCCGCGCCGTCGAGCCGCGCGGCCTCCAGAAGTTCCCGGGGGATCTCCGCGAAGAAGTTCCGCAGCAGGAAGATCGCGAACGGCAGGCCGAAGCCCACGTGGAAGAGGACGACGCCGATGACGCTGCCGTAGATCCCGAGGTCGCCGAAGAGATCGGCCAGCGGGATCAGGGCGACCTGCACCGGCACCACGAGCAGCGCCACCACGATCAGGAACCACCAGTCGCGGCCCTTGAAGTCCATCCAGGCGAAGGCGTACGCGGCCATGGCGCCGATGACGACGACCAGAGCGGTGGCCGGAACGGTGATCCACACCGTGTTGAGCAGGGAGTCGGTGATGTCCTCGTTGCCGAGCAGGGTCGAGTAGCTCTCGGTGGTGAGCTGGGCCGGTTTGCTGAAGACGGTCCACCAGCCGGATTCGGCGATGTCGGTCGGGTCGCGGAACGACGAGGCGAGCAGACCCACCGTCGGCGTCACCCAGAGCAGCGCGACCAGGATCAGGAAGACCCGCATCACGCCGCCGGCCGCGCCGCTCGCCAGCCGGGAGACCAGCGAGCGCGGGGGCGGGCCGGACGGCTCCACGGCCACCAGGGGTTCTTTCACGGGTACGGAGGGTGCGGTCACCGTTGGCGCTCCCTTCGCAGTCGGCGGATGTTGACGATCATCACCGGCAGGACGAGGAGCAGCAGGACGATGCCGATCGCGCTGCCGAGGCCGAGGTCGCCGCTACCGCTGAACGCCGTGTTGTAGAGCTGCAGGGCCAGCACGTTGGCCTCGTCCTGGCTGGGCTGCGGGGCGATGATGAAGATGAGGTCGAAGATCTTCATCACGTTGATCATCAACGTGATCAGCACGACGATGAGGACCGGCGCGAGCAGGGGGACCGTGACTCTGCGGAACACCTGCCACTCGTTGGCTCCGTCGACCCGGGCCGCCTCCAGGAGGTTGCGGTCCACTCCGGCGAGCCCCGCCGCGATGAGCACCATCGCGAAACCGGCCCACATCCAGGCGTACGCACCGATGATGGCCGGGGTGACCAGGCTCGGGCCGAGCCAGTCGACGCCGTTGTAGGGCGCCGCGAAGTTCGAGGCGGGTAGCCGGAGTTGGGCACCGTCCGCCTCCGTGGGCAGCCTGAACGTACCGTCGTCGGCAGCCTCTGCGGACGCCACGACCTTGCCGTCCTTGACCGCTTCGACCTTGATGCCCGAGAGGCCCTTCTCGCGTGCGTCGATGGCGCCCTTCTCGCCGCCGCCGCCCAGCCTGAAGTCCAGCCAGACCGTGCCGGACACCTCGTCGCCCGCGGACTCGGCGGGCATGGCGTCCACGGGATCGCCGGGCAGCTTGTTCGGGGCGATGCCGACCAGCGGAAGCAGGGCCGGAGCCCCCGCGCGCACCGTGTCCGTCGTCGTGAAGGCGCCGCCTCCGGACGCCTTGAGATCACTCTCCGGCGACGGGCGCGCGTTGGGATAGACGGACGACTCGGCGAAGGTGTCGTGCACCCCCACCACCACGGCGTTGGCGACGCCCTGGTCGGGATCCCCCTCATAGACGAGCCGGAAGATGATGCCCGCCGCGAGCATGGAGATCGCCATCGGCATGAAGATGACCATCTTGAACGCCGTCGACCAGCGCACCCGCTCCATCAGCACGGCGAAGATCAGGCCGAGCCCGGTGACCAGGGCGGGGGCGACCGCGACCCAGATCGCGGTGTTCTTGACGGCGGTGAAGGTGGCCTCGTCCGTGAAGATGTCGCCGTAGTTCTCCATGCCGACGAAGGACGAGCCGTTGGCGTCGTACAGACTGCGCCAGACCGAGTACCCGATCGGGTAGACCACGAGCGCGCCGAGCAGCACCAGCGCGGGCAGCAGGAACAGTCCCGCCACCCACGGCCGGGTGCCCATCACGCTCTTGCGCTTCCGGGCAGGGGGCACCGGACCCGAGGAGCCCCCCGCCATCGCCACCTGGGACGACATCGGCTGCCGTCAGCCCTCGTACGCCTTGGCGGCGGCCGTTTCGAGCTGTTGCTGAATGCCGTCGACGTTCGACGGGTCCTTCAGGAAGTCCTGGAGCGCTTTCCACTCGCCCTGGCCCTGCGTGCCACCGAAGGCGGCGGGAGCCTGGTCGGACATGTCGAAGCGGAAGTCGTCGCCCGCCGCGAGCAGCGCCTCGGCGATGTCCCGGGTCACATCGTCCTTGTACGTCTTGAGGTCCATCTCCTTGTTGGGGGAGATGAAGCCGCCCTGCGCGGCCCAGATCTCGGCCGCGTCGGTCGACGCGAGGAAGGTCAGCAGGGCCTGCGAGCCCTTGTCGTCCTTCAGGGCCACGGCCACGTCACCGCCGCTGACCACCGGCGACTCGCCGCCGACCGCCGGGAACGGGAAGACCTTCGCGTCCGTGCCGATCTTGGCATCCGTGTCGGCGTTGATGTTCGCCGCGACGAAGTCGGCCTCGAAGACCATCGCGGCCGGGGTGTCACCGGAGAAGGTGTTCGTCACCGACTTGGGGAACTCCGTGCGCAGCGCGCCGTCCCGGCCGCCCGCGATCAGTTCGTCCTTGCCCCAGAGCTCGGCGAGCGTGGTCAGGGCCTCCTTCACGGAGGGATCCGTCCACTTGATCTTGTGCTGGGCGAGCTGGTCGTACTTCTCCGGTCCGGCCTGCGAGAGATAGACGTTCTCGAACCAGTCGGTGAGGGTCCAGCCGTCCTGTCCGGCGACGGAGACCGCGGGCGAACCCGCGTCCGACAACGTCTGCGCCGTCTGGACGAACTCGTCCCAGGTCTTCGGCTCCCCGGTGATCCCGGCGGCCTCGTACGCGGCGGTGTTGTACCAGACCAGGGACTTGTTGGCGGCCTTCGCGTAGACGCCGTACTGCTGGTCCTTGTACGCGCCCAGATCCTTCCAGCCCGCCGAGAAGTTCTTGTCGAGCTGTGCCTGTGCCTCGGCGCCCAGCGGCTTGACCCAGCCCTTGTCGGCGAACTGGTGGAGCACACCGACCTGCGGCAGGAACGCCACGTTCGGCGGCTTGCCGCCCTGGATCTTCGTGCCCAGGAAGGTGGAGGTGTTGTTGCCGGTCGGCACGTAGCTGACCTCCGCGCCCGTCCGCTTCTCGAACTCCTCCAGGACCTTGGTGAAGTTCTCCTGCTCCGGGCCGGTCCAGACCGCCGCGACCTCCAGCTTCTGACCGTCGAGCTTGGGGAGCTTCACGGTGGCCGCGTTGTCCGTCTCGCCGCCGTCGCTTCCCGCGTCGTCATTGCCGTCGCCGCCGCACGCGGTGAGTGCGAGCGCCATCGCCCCCGCGACGACGGCGGCTGCGGCCTTCGCGGCCCTGCCTTTCCTGTTCGGCCTGCGTGTACGAAGAGTGCTGCGCATGACTAGCCCCGTTCTCCGTCGAACGTCCGAGCGCTGCTGTTCCCGTGCGCTCCCGGTGTACGCCTGCCCGCTTGGCGGCGGCAAGAGCGCCTGCGGTGTCAAGTGCGTGATCGTAACCGCGTCGTGACGTGCGCTCATGCCGATGGAGTCGAATGGAGTCGTGTGTGGAGTTGTGTGTGGTCGTAAGGAGTCGTCAGGTGGTTGAGGGCTGTACAGAATGGCGGCTTCAAGGGTGGCTTCAGGCGACTTCAGAGCAGTGAGGGAACCTCCGTGGCCGACACGGAGCGGGCGGCTCGTTCCAGGGCGCTGGCGAGGAGGGCCAGGTCCGTCGGACCGTTGCCCAATTCGCGTACGGGGCGACGGGCGGGCGGGTCGCCCATTCGATCCCACTCAAGGGGGACGACCGTGGGGCGCAGTGTTGACGTGCGGGGGATGCGGCCCGTGACTCGGCCTCCCTGGAAGGGAGTTGACCGGCCGCGGGGACCGGTGAGGCGTCCGCGGCCGGGGGCGGGATCCTCCGGGCCGGACGAGGGGGCTTCGAGGGCGATGCGCAGGGCCGCCTGCCGGGCCAGCTCCGTCTCGGCGGTACGGGGCCCGCCCGCGGTGGCCGCCACCAGATGCACCCCGAGCCGGTGACCGCTGCGCGCCACGGCTTCCAGGGCTCGTACGACGGATCCGGCCGCGGGGCGTCCCGGCGAGCCCAGGGCGGGGGACAGCAGCGCGTCCAGATCGTCGACGATCACGACCAGCCGGGGGAGCGGGGGGCCCGTCTCCGCGGCCGCTCGCTGCCGCTCCGAAGCGGGGCGCAGGCGGAGGGTGGAGCTCGGGGGTGTGTCCAGGTCGGCGGCGCCGGGGGTGGGGTGGGCGGTGGTGGTTCCTGGGCGCGTAGTGGTCCCGGGGGATGCGGTGGTGGAACCGCTCGCCGAGCGCTGGCCCATGATGCGGCCCTGGAGTTGCTGCCGTGCGTGCCACTCGGTGAAGTCGAGGCGGCCGAGCAGCTCGGCCCGTCGCTTCAGCTCGGCGGTGAGGGACTGGGCGAACTCCCGCATACGGACCGGGTCGTGGGCCGCGAGATGCGTGGTGACATGGGGCAGGTCGGTACAGACCCGCAGGCCCTCACCGCGCGGGGCGCCGCCCCCGGTGCTGTCCCACCCGTCGATGAGCACGATCCCCAGCCGGTCGGGCCGCTCCGCGGCGGCGAGCGAGGCGGCGACGGAGCGCAGCAGCTCCGAACGCCCGCTGCCCGAGGGCCCCTCGATCAGCAGATGCGGGCCCTCCTGGACGAGGTCCACACTCGCCGGCCCGCGTGGCCCGGCCCCGAGCACGGCGACCGCGCGACCGCCGAGCGCCTCCGTGTCGTCGGCCGCGTCCGCCCAGCGGGCCATCAGGGACGCCGGGGTGGCCCGGGCCAGCCCCAACTCGTCGAGCAGCCGCGCCGCTTGGGGCAACGGCGCGGACACGCGCGCGTGCCGCTCACCGGGGACGGCGTCCGTACGCAACGGGGCCAGCGCCCGCGCGAACCGCTCGGCCCAGGCCATCGACACCGCGTCGACGGCGGCCACGGTGCCGTGGCCGACGGGTCCGCGGGGGAGCTCCGCGGCCTGGGTGCGGGCGGCGCCGGCGGGTGCGCCCGGTGCGACCCGCATCACCCGCAGCGCCGTGGCCACGTCCCCGCTGAGCAGGGCGACGGCGCCGCAGTCCCGGAACACCGACGAAGCCGCACAGGCCGCCTCGTACGTCTCCGTCACCGGTGACGCGGGCGACGCGGCCGCCGTCTCGGCCAGGCACATGACATGGATCCCGACCCGCGGCCCCTCCACCGCCAGCCGCGACACGGCTTCCCGCACGGCGGCGGGCCCGGGATCCCCGTCCACCACGACCACGGTGTACGGACCGCGCCACTCGCCGTCGCCCGCTTCGTCGCTCCGGGCCCAGGAGGGCCGGTGGCCGCGGCCTCGGGGAGTGCCGTCGACTTGCCCGCCGGTCAGCGAAAACCCCAGGTGGGTGGCGTCGCGGTCACGTCCGATGACGGGTGATCTGTCGGAGGTGGGATCGCCGTGGTGGGTCGGTGGGTGCTGGGGGTGGGCGTCTTCGGTGGAGGGTTCGGGGGGGTGGCTTACGCCGTTGCCGTTGCCGTTGCGGCGCTCGCCGTCGGCGTGCTGGGCCTTGCCGGAGGCAGTGCCGGTGGCTGCGCCGGAGTCGTGCCCGGGGGCGCCGTGGGTGTCCGGCCGGTCTCCCAGGTGTCCTGGGCGGGCGTCTTCGGCGGATGGGCCGGGGCGGTCGCTCTTGCCGTCGCCACGGGTGGCGCGGCCTGGGTCGCTCGACCGCTGACCTGCGTGGTCGCTTCTGGGGGTTGGCCCAGGGTGGCTGGTTGCGGCGTCGCTGTAGCCGCGCTCGCCACTGGCGCGGTTGCCCGGCAGGTGACCCAGGTGGGTGCCGTCGGCGGGCGGGCTGGGGTGGTCGCTCTTGCCGTCGCCGTGCCCAGCGTCGCTTGGGTCGTTCGGCCGATGACCCGAGTGGCTTCCGGCCGTTGGCCCGGGTCGGTCGGTCGCCGCGTCGTAGGCGCGCCCGCCACCGCCTTGGCCGCCCGATGGGCTACCCGCATGGGCGCCGTCGGCGGACGGTCCGGCGGCGTCGCCGTAGCCGCCCCCTGCCTCGGCGTCGCCCCCTCGGCGCGCGGCCGGGATGGCGCCGGTCGGGTCCGGGGCGGCGGCCATGACGTGGGCCTGGGCCCCGCGGGAAACACCCGCGGCAGTCGCGTACGAGGGCCGGGTCTCCGTCCTCCGGGCCGTATCCGTCGCGTGGTCCTCCAGGCGGCGGAGCAGTTCCTCGGTGCGGGACGTGGTCTGTTCGCGGTCGTAGGCCAGGAGGAGGCGGCAGTCCTGGCCGTGGGCGGGGCGGAGGTGGGGGAGCCAGCCGAGCCAGGACCACTCGGCGATGCGGTCCTCCAAGGGGCGCGAGCGGTCCGCGCTGAGCAGGACGATCTCCAGCGTGTCGGGGGAGTGCAGTGCGGCGAGCTGCGCCACCACCGCGCGCGCGAGCCCGGAGAGACGAGGCCGCGGCCCCGCGATGCCCAGCGCCCCGACCTCCCGCAACCCGGTGGTCACCGGCACCGCGGGCAGCAGCCCCGAACCGTCGGGCACGCTCCGGTCCGCCGTACCGAGCCGCACCGCGAGCGTCTCCGGGTGCTCGGGGCCGCGCTCCCACAGCCGGGGCCCCGGCCCAAGCGCGGCCAGGAGCAACGCCGCGGGATCGGGCCACCGCTCCGGCTCCCGGGCGCCCTCCGTGACGGGCTCGGGAGACAGCGCCTCGTCCTCCCCCTCGTACGCCGACGTCCCGGACCCTTCGCCCCGGCCGCCCGCCAGTCGCCGGGCCCACGCCGAGAGCCCGCCGCGCTTACGTGCCCCGCGCGGCACCGCCTCGCGAGGCACGGTCGTACCCCGCGTCGGCGTGTCCTTCCGCGTGCTCCCGGCCCTCTCGGTCCTCCCCGTGCCCTCGGTCTCGGGTGCCCCGCCCTGCCCGGGTACGACGGGCGGTTCCACAGAGCCGTGCCCCTGCGCCCCGGAGGAGCTGCCCTCCGCGGCTCCCCATCCCGCCGTACCGAAGCCATGGTGCGTATCGCTCGCCATTGGGGCGGTGGAGTCGTCGCCGTCCCACACGCGCGCGTGTGGGACGGTTTCGGCTGGCCCGGGCAGCGGCGCCTCCAGCACCCGTACATGCCCCTCCCCGTCCGGCACCGTCTCCCGTACCGCTGCCCCGTCCCCCGCCCGGGCCAGCCGCAACGCCGACTCGCCCACCCGCAGCAGCGCCCCCGGCGCCAACCGCACGGGGCGCTCGCCCACGCGCGCGCCGTCCAGCGTCGTGCCGTTCGTGGAGCCGAGGTCCGCGACCGACACCCGCCCGTCCGCGGCGACCGTGACGGCGCAGTGCAGTCGGGAGACGTCCGGGTCGTCCAGGGGCACGTCCGCGTCGGCGGAGCGGCCGATGTCTATACGGCCGCCGTGCAGCAGATGGACGCCGCCCGCGTCCGGACCGGCGACGACATGGAGCCGGGCCGCGGCCGCGTCGACCTCGGGGCCGGGCTCCGCCGGAGCGCCCAGGCACAGCACCGCGCCGTCGATCAGCGGCGGCTCACCGAGCGTGCAGCGCTGTGCGTCGAGCCGCTCCGCTCCCGCATACAGCACACCGGGACCCTCGCCCCCTATCGCCGAGGCGAGTCCGGAGGACACCGCGGCGAGCGCGGTCCCGGCGGGCGCCGTCACCAGCACGTCGCAGGACGCGGCTCGCCCTTCGGGGCGCGTCCCCAACGGGTCTACGACGGTCAGCCGGATCTGCATCGCCGTCAGCGGTCCCTTCTGCGCGGGCGCCCGCGACGAGGCTGCGCTGCGATCCCCACCGCAGCTCCCCCCACCGCACTCGGGCACGTCGGCCAGTACTGGAGGCATCCTCGCACCTGCCACTGACAACGCGCCCGCCTCCCACGTACAAGTGATCTTGATTGGTCGGCTCTGCCCGCAAAAGTGCCTGACCAGTGCCCCTTGGGATCGATCACGCCAAGATCCGGCAACCAACCGCCCAGGAGTGAGCGTCTTCGCCTGAAACGGAAGGGATCGCCCCACGTAATCCACAGGACGGCATCCACAGGATGACGACAACCCGGTGCCAGTTCAGCGGCACTACAGTGGGTCGGAACACCCGTAGCAAGGGTGACGAACCAGCCAGGCAAGCAGCAGGGAGCGCATGACGTGCGGCCGGTAGGGAGCAAGTACCTCCTTGAGGAGCCGCTTGGGCGCGGCGCCACAGGCACCGTCTGGCGAGCCCGCCAGAGGGAGACCGCGGGAGCCGAAGCGGCCGTTCCGGGCCAGCCCGGCGAGACCGTGGCGATCAAGGTTCTCAAGGAGGAGCTCGCCAACGACGCGGATGTCGTGATGCGGTTCCTGCGGGAGCGCTCTGTCCTGCTCCGCCTCACCCACCCGAACATCGTCCGGGTACGCGATCTCGTCGTCGAAGGCGACCTCCTCGCCCTCGTCATGGACCTGGTCGAAGGCCCCGACCTGCACCGCTACCTGCGCGAGAACGGCCCCTTCAGCCCCGTGGCCGCCGCCCTCCTCACCGCCCAGGTCGCCGACGCGCTCGCCGCCAGCCATGCCGACGGCGTCGTCCACCGCGACCTGAAGCCCGCGAACGTCCTGCTCAAGCAGGAGGGCGGCCAGATGCACCCGATGCTGACCGACTTCGGCATCGCCCGGCTCGCCGACTCGCCCGGCCTGACCCGCACCCACGAGTTCGTCGGCACGCCCGCGTACATCGCCCCCGAGTCCGCCGAGGGCCGCCCGCAGACCTCCGCCGTCGACGTCTACGGCGCCGGAATCATGATGTACGAGCTGGTCACCGGCCGTCCGCCGTTCTCGGGCGGTTCTTCCCTCGAGGT
Source organism: Streptomyces pseudoechinosporeus (assembly GCF_054783935.1). Taxonomy (NCBI): domain Bacteria; kingdom Bacillati; phylum Actinomycetota; class Actinomycetes; order Kitasatosporales; family Streptomycetaceae; genus Streptomyces; species Streptomyces pseudoechinosporeus. The sequence continues at coordinate 2,383 of NZ_BAAGPS010000018.1, read as the reverse complement.
GCTCCACCAGCACCTCAGCGCCGAACCGCGCCGCCCCTCCACGGTCCCCGACCCCCTGTGGACGGTCATCGAGCGCTGTCTGCGCAAGAACCCGGACGAAAGGCCCAGCGCCGAGAACCTCGCGCGCGGCCTCCGTGCGGTCGCCGAGGGCGTCGGCGTGCACGCGACCTCCGCGCAGATCGCCGCAGCCGAGGGCGTGGGCGCGCTGCTCGTCCCGGACCCGGCACCCGCCACCGTGCCGGGCGAATCCTGGGCCGCCGACCCCACGCAGGTGCTGCAGCACGGCGCCGGCTCGTACGACCCGAACGGCGCGACCAGCGTCCTGCCGCACACCAGCGCCGGCGCAGGCTCCGGTGACGCCGACCCCACCTCCGTACTGCCCCGCCGCGGCGCCTCCGACCCCACCTCGGTGATGCCGCCGGTGCCGCCGAACCAGCCGCCGTCCGGCGGCCCGGAGGACCCGCACCCCTGGCAGAACCAGCTGCGCGCGGCCCGCGACCGCAACGAGCAGACCCAGGTCCAGTCGTATCTCGACCCCGGCGAGGACCCGCTGCGGCGGCGTCCGCAGCGACAGGTCGCCCGCCCGCAGCAGCAGCCGCGACAGCGGCCCCAGCAGCGGCCTCAGCAGGGCTATCCGCCCCAGGGTCAGCCGCAGCAGTACGCACCTCAGCGGCAGCCTCAGCCCCAGCAGCAACCGCAGCGGTACGCTCCCGCGCCGCCGCCGCCCCAGCAGCCCGCGTCGAGGCCTCCTCGCGAGCCCCGTCCGCCGCGTGAGCCGCGCCAGCGCAGCGCCAACCCGATGAAGATCCCCGGGCTCGGGTGTCTCAAGGGGTGCCTGTTCACGATCATCATCCTGGTCGTGGCGGGGTGGCTGGTCTGGGAACTGAGCCCGCTTCAGGGCTGGCTCGATTCGACCAAGTCGTACTGGGAGCAGCTGACGGACTGGTTCACGACGGCGACGGACTGGGTGGGGGACCTGGGCTCTGGCTCCGACTCGGGTTCGGGTACTGGTTCCGGTCAGTAGACCCGTCTCGCCTCTCATGTCCCTTTGGATCGCTTGAGTTCCCATTGGGTCTGTCCAGGCCTGTTCAGACCCCTTCCTCTCTTTTCTCTCCCCTTCGAATCCCCGGAACCGCGGTGCGGTTCTGGGGATTTGTCGACACCTGGGGGGTGATTTCTGTCTCCGGAGTGAAGGTTGGGTCTGCGGGCGCGTAGCTTTAGCGACAACACGCGTCCGTAGGAGCAGTCTTGGCACGGAAGATCGGCAGCCGGTACACCGCGCACCAGATTCTGGGGCGGGGCAGCGCCGGCACGGTGTGGCTGGGCGAGGGGCCGGAGGGGCCCGTCGCCATCAAGCTGTTGCGTGAGGACCTAGCGTCCGACCAGGAGCTCGTCGGGCGCTTCGTGCAGGAGCGGACGGCGCTGCTCGGTCTCGATCATCCGCATGTCGTCTCCGTACGTGACCTGGTGGTCGACGGCAACGACCTCGCGCTGGTCATGGATCTCGTACGGGGGACGGATCTGCGGACCCGGCTCGACCGCGAACGGCGGCTGGCTCCCGAGGCCGCGGTCGCGATCGTCGCCGATGTCGCGGACGGGCTCGCTGCCGCGCACGCGGCGGGTGTCGTGCACCGGGACGTCAAGCCGGAGAACGTACTGCTGGACATGCAGGGTCCGCTCGGGCCCGGCGGGTCGCATCCGGCGCTGCTGACGGACTTCGGTGTGGCCAAGCTCATAGACTCGCCGCGGCGGACTCGGGCGACGAAGATCATCGGTACGCCGGACTATCTGGCGCCCGAGATCATCGAGGGGCTGCCTCCCAGGGCGGCCGTCGACATCTACGCGCTGGCGACCGTGTTGTACGAGCTGCTGGCCGGGTTCACGCCGTTCGGTGGCGGTCACCCCGGGGCGGTGCTGCGGCGGCATGTCACGGAGACGGTGGTTCCGCTTCCCGGGATTCCCGAGGAGCTGTGGCAGCTGCTCGTGCAGTGTCTGGCCAAGGCGCCGGCGTCGCGGTTGCGGGCGTCCGAGCTGGGGGCGCGGTTGCGGGAGCAGCTGCCTGTGCTGGCGGGGATGCCGCCGCTGGATGTGGACGAGCCGGAGCCGGAGTCCGATGCGGCGCCTGTGGAGCCGGAGAGTCCGCGCGACGTCGAGCGGGTGCGGCGGGGTGCCGTGCCGCTCGTGCCGGGCGCCGCGCCTGCGCCCGGCTCGAACCGTGACACGCATACGAGCATGCGGGTGCCGGGGCCGGACGAGCTGGCGGGCGGCGCCAGGGGCACCGCCCGCGCACCCCGCGCCGCCGGTGCCCCGCGCCCCGGCTCCGCCCGCAACCGTGCCGCGGCGCGGCGCCGCCGCCTCACGCTCAGCGCGGTGGCCGCCGCCC
>NZ_BAAGPS010000017.1:0-114804 GCF_054783935.1 Streptomyces pseudoechinosporeus | reverse complement strand
GGATCTTCCGCTTGTTGCGCCGGGACTCCGGCGCCACGTACGCCTCGATGCCGATGATCGGGGTGACGCCGGCCTTCTTGGCGGAGTGGAAGAAGTCGTACGCCCCGTGCAGGTTGCCGTGGTCGGACATGGCGATGTGCGTCATGCCCATCTCGTTGCACGCGTCGAACATGTCCTTCAGCCGCGCGGCACCGTCCAGCAGCGAGTACTGGGTATGGACGTGCAGGTGCGTGAAGGATCGGGACACGACGGCTCCTGAGACACAACGCTGAGTTGTCGGGTGAGTGGTCCGGGAGCGCCATCAAAGCCATCAGCAAGTGGAGGGATCAAACAACTCGGGGGTCTCCTGCACAATCAACGGTTGTACACATAGCGTTCTGCGCATGAACCTGGAATCCGTGCGGGCCTTCGTCGCCGTGGCCGAAGAAGGACAGTTCCAGCACGCGGCCGCCCGGCTCGGCGTCAGCCAGCAGGCCGTGTCGAAACGCGTCGCGGCCCTGGAGTCCTCACTGGACGTGATGCTGTTCAAGCGCGTCGCCACGGGAGCGGCCCTGACGTCGGACGGCCGGACGTTTCTGCCGCATGCCCGGGCCGTACTCGTCGCGGTCAGACAGGCCGTCGAGTCCGTGCGGCGCGAGACGCGTCCGTTGCGCGTCGACGTACTTGGCGATCGGCTCGCCACGACGACGGTACTGCTCGAGTTCCACCGCGCACACCAGGACATCCCACTGAAGACCGTGATGCTGAGCGGTGTGGACGTCTCGGTCCGTGCGCTCGCCGACGGCGAGATCGACGCGGCGTTCGTCTACGAGCGGGAGCCGGTCCGGGACCTCGTCCCCGGGCTCGACGGAGCGCTCGCCTGCCTGGAGGCCCTGCAGATCGTCGTCGGCGAGCGGCACCCGCTGGCAGGAGCCGAATCCGTCAGCCCGGCCGAACTCGTCCCTTTCACCGCCTGGGTTCCGGGGATTGTCGAAGGCAGCGAATGGGGTGACTGGTATCGCGAGCTCGCCGAGGAGTTCTCGCTCACCATCGACTCGGCCGGCCCGAACTTCGGCATGGAGGCACTCCTGGAATCGGTCGGCGCGTCACGATCGATTTTCACCTTCTTCGGGGAGAGGGTCCGGATCGACCTGCCGAGGCATCACAATCTCCGGCGCATCCCCGTCGTCACGCCGACGCCCGTCTATCCCTGGTCGCTCATCTGGCACTCCGCCAATCGACACCCCGGCCTTGCGGCGCTCGTCGAACACGTGCGTCGCAGCCCTCCGCCCTCCGACACCACCGGCCTGTGGCTGCCCCGCCGTTTCCGCGAAGACGTAACGTAATGGTGGTCAACGTGACGGTGGTCAAGCGGACTTGCCGAAGTCCGGCGCGGAGCCCGCCAAAGGCACCACGAAGCCGCCCGTCGGCCCCCGACGACCGTTCGTCGCGTCTGGGATACCGTTCATCGCATACCGTCGACGCGTTCGGCGGACCGACTTCCCAACTCGGCGACAGATTCCTATCGTTCGGGATCATGAGTCCACCCATAGCGCCACCCGGCTGGAGTCGCTGGCTCGTTCCGCCCGCTGCCCTGTCGGTTCATCTCTCCATCGGTCAGGCCTACGCCTGGTCCGTGTTCAAACCGCCTCTGGAGTCCGCGCTCGACCTCAGCGGCACGCAGAGCGCGCTGCCCTTCCAACTCGGCATCGTGATGCTTGGGTTGTCCGCCGCGTTCGGCGGCACGCTCGTCGAGCGGAACGGGCCGCGCTGGGCGATGACCGTGGCCCTGATCTGCTTCTCGTCGGGCTTCCTGCTCTCCGCGCTCGGGGCCGCCACCGAGCAGTACTGGCTGATCGTCTTCGGCTATGGCTTCGTCGGCGGCATCGGTCTCGGTATCGGGTACATCTCACCCGTCTCGACGCTCATCAAGTGGTTCCCGGACAGGCCCGGCATGGCCACCGGCATCGCCATCATGGGCTTCGGCGGCGGTGCGCTGATCGCCTCGCCCTGGTCCGCGCAGATGCTGGAGTCGTTCGGCTCCGACAACTCCGGTATCGCGCTCGCGTTCCTCGTGCACGGGCTGTCGTATGCCGTGTTCATGCTGCTCGGCGTCCTGCTGGTGCGCGTGCCGCGCAGCGAGAAGCCGGTCGCGTCCGGGCCGAGTGCCTACGAGGGCGTGCAGGTGTCGGCGCGCAACGCCGTGCGCACCCCGCAGTTCTGGTGCCTGTGGATCATCCTCTGCATGAACGTCACGGCGGGCATCGGCATCCTGGAGAAGGCCGCCCCGATGATCACGGACTTCTTCGCCGACACCTCGACGCCGGTCTCGGCATCGGCGGCGGCCGGTTTCGTCGCACTGCTCTCGGCCGCCAACATGGCGGGCCGTATCGTCTGGTCGTCGACGTCCGACCTGGTCGGGCGCAAGAACATCTACCGCCTCTATCTGGGCGCGGGCGCGCTGATGTACGCGCTGATCGCATGGGTGGGCGACTCCTCGAAGCCGCTGTTCATCGTCTGCGCGCTGGTGATTCTCTCCTTCTACGGAGGCGGCTTCGCGACCATCCCCGCCTATCTGAAGGACCTCTTCGGCACCTACCAGGTCGGCGCGATCCACGGCCGGCTGCTCACCGCCTGGTCGACCGCCGGAGTCCTCGGACCGCTGATCGTCAACTGGATCGCGGACCGGCAGGAGGAGGCGGGCAAGTCCGGTGAGTCCCTGTACGGAATGTCCCTGATCATCATGATCGGGCTGCTGGCCATCGGCTTCGTCGCCAACGAGCTCGTACGTCCCGTCCATGCCCGCCACCACATCCCCGCCCCGAAGGAGGCCGCCGATGTCCACGAGCGACAGCAGTCCGCCTAGCGCTCCGCCCGGCCGCCGGGGATTGATCGCCTTCTCCTGGGTGTGGGTGGGAGCGCCGCTCGCCTACGGTCTGTACGAACTGGTGCGGAAGGCGACGCAGCTGTTCACCGGGTAAGTGCTCGGGTGTCCGAGCGTTCAACAGAAGCCGACAAGGCTGACGCCGCTTTCCTGTGGCTTCACCTGTCCTCGTACCCGTGAGTACCCGAACAGACTGGTGGGTCCTACACCCAGGCAACGAGGGGGACCGCCCATGATCGGCTCACGCATCGTCGCAGTCGGCCACTACCAGCCCGCCAAGGTACTCACCAACGAGGACCTGGCGGGTCTGGTCGACACCAGCGACGAGTGGATCAGGAGCCGGGTGGGCATCCGCACACGGCATATCGCCGGACCCGACGAACCGGTCGACGAGCTGGCCGCGCACGCCGCCGCCAAGGCCCTCGCGGCGGCCGGACTCGCTCCCGACGACATCGATCTGGTCCTGGTGGCCACCTCCACCGCAGTCGACCGCTCGCCGAACATGGCCGCCCGGGTCGCCTCCCGCCTCGGCATCCCGTCCCCGGCCGTGATGGACCTCAATGTCGTCTGCGCGGGCTTCACGCACGCGCTGGCCACCGCCGATCACGCCGTACGCGCCGGGGGCGCGAGCCGGGTGCTCGTCATCGGCGCCGACAAGATGTCCGATGTGGCGGACTGGACGGACCGTACGACCTGCGTGCTCGTCGGGGACGGGGCGGGGGCCGCGGTCGTCGAGGCTTCGGAGGAGGCCGGGATCGGGCCCGTCCTGTGGGGTTCCGTGCCCGAGATGGGGCACGCGGTACGGATCGAGGGCACGCCTTCGCGGTTCGCGCAGGAGGGGCAGAGCGTCTACCGGTGGGCCACCACCCAGCTCCCGCCCATCGCGCGCAAGGCCTGCGAGCGGGCGGGCCTGGACCCCGAGGACCTCGCCGCGGTCGTCCTCCACCAGGCGAACCTGCGCATCATCGAGCCGCTCGCCGAGAAGATCGGCGCCGTGAACGCCGTCGTCGCGCGCGATGTCGCCGAGTCCGGCAACACGTCCGCTGCGAGCATTCCGCTCGCCTTCTCGAAGCTTGTCGAACGCGGCGAGATCTCCACCGGCGATCCGGTACTGCTCTTCGGCTTCGGCGGCAATCTGTCGTACGCGGGACAGGTGGTCCGCTGCCCGTGACGTGCGGGTTCGCCGTGATGTGACGAGTCCAACTGCCCCTCGCCCTGGCCGGTGTGCGCCGTAGACTGTAGACGAAAGACAATTGATACTGGCTGGCACTGGCTTTCCGGCTGCCGCGCTGCCGTTGCCCAGGAGGGGGACCGCGATGTTGTCGACAGGACTGCCGCAGGGGGCGGTACCCAAGCTCGAACGGCCGGGGCCGCTCAGGGACCGTGTTTACGAGGCGCTCCTTGAACTCATCACGACGCGCGCCCTGCAGCCCGGCCAGCACCTGGTCGAGAGCGAGCTCGCCGGGCACCTCGGGGTCTCCCGGCAGCCGGTGCGCGAGGCCCTGCAGCGGCTGAACACCGAGGGCTGGGTCGATCTGCGGCCCGCGCAGGGCGCGTTCGTGCACGAGCCGACGGAGGAGGAGGCGGACCAGCTCCTCACGGTCCGTACGCTCCTGGAGGCCGAGGCCGCCCGCCTCGCCGCCGCCAACGCGGGCAGCGCCGGCATCAGCGCCCTGGAGGAGCTGTGCGCCGAGGGCGAGCGGGCGGTGGACGCCGACGACGTGGACGGCGCGGTCGCGATGAACGCCCGCTTCCACGCGAAGGTCATGGAGCTGGCGGGCAACGCGGTCCTCGCGGAGCTGGCCGCGCAGGTCGACCGCCGGGTCCGCTGGTACTACACCCCCGTCGCCCGCCAGCGCGGCCACCAGTCCTGGATCGAACACCGCGAACTCATCGCGGCGATCTCGAACCGCGACGAGCAGCGGGCCACGGAGGTCATGCGCGCCCACACGGAGCACACGCGCAGGACGTACCACGCGCGACAGCGGGGGTAGCGCCTGCGGGCGCGCCTCAGGCCCGCGCCCATCCTGCTCGCCAAGCAGCGCACCCACCATTGCCCTGCCACCCTTTGTCCTGTGAGTGGAGAAAGTTGGCAGCAATTCGTGCGCAACTTCTTCCCACCTTCGGCAGCCGCTGCTACGTTCCCCTCGAAAGCCAGTCGAAGCGGTGCCGATAAGGCGGGGAGGGGCTCGTGAGACGTATGACGGCGCGACCCGCGAACGCCCACCAGGCGCGGCTGCTCAGGCTGTTGCGTGACGACGGGCCCAACTCCCGTGCTCAGCTGGGCGATCGGGTCGACCTCTCGCGGTCCAAGCTGGCCGTGGAGGTCGAACGTCTCCTGGAGACGGGGCTCGTGGTGGCCGACGGACTCGCCGCCTCGCGCGGTGGCCGACGTTCCCACAACATCCGGCTCGCGCCCGCTCTGCGCTTCCTCGGTGTGGACATCGGCGCGACGTCGATAGATGTGGCCGTCACCAACGCCGAGTTGGAGGTACTGGGTCACATCAACCAGCCCATGGACGTACGCGAGGGCCCGGTCGCGGTCTTCGAGCAAGTCCTGTCCATGGCGGCGAAGTTGAAGGCCTCGGGGCTCGCGGAAGGATTCGACGGCGCCGGCATCGGCGTACCAGGCCCTGTCCGCTTCCCCGAGGGCGTCCCGGTCGCCCCGCCGATCATGCCGGGCTGGGACGGCTTCCCGGTGCGCGAGGCGCTGAGCCAGGACCTCGGCTGCCCCGTCATGGTCGACAACGACGTGAACCTGATGGCCATGGGGGAGCAGCACGCGGGCGTCGCACGCACCGTGGGCGACTTCCTCTGCGTCAAGATCGGCACCGGTATCGGCTGCGGCATCGTCGTCGGCGGTGAGGTCTACCGCGGTACGACGGGTAGTGCCGGCGACATCGGCCACATCCTCGCGGTACCGGACGGCCGCCAGTGCGCCTGCGGCAACCGGGGCTGCCTGGAAGCCCACTTCAGCGGCGCCGCACTCGCCCGCGACGCCACGGAAGCCGCCCAGCAGGGGCTGTCGCCCGAACTCTCCAGCCGCCTGGAGACGAACGGCAGCCTCAGCGCCGTCGACGTCGCCGCCGCGGCCGTCGCGGGCGACACCACGGCGCTCGATCTGATCCGCGAGGGCGGCTTCCGCACCGGCCAGGTCATCGCCGGACTCGTCAGCTTCTTCAACCCCGGCCTGGTGGTGATCGGCGGCGGGGTGACCGGCCTCGGCCACACCCTGCTCGCCGCGATCCGCACCCAGGTCTACCGCCAGTCGCTGCCCCTCGCGACCGGCAACCTCCCGATCGTTCTGGGTGAGTTGGGCCCCACCGCCGGAGTCATCGGCGCGGCCCGGCTCATCAGCGATCATCTGTTCTCACCCGCTTAACGCCGCACGTCAGCACCAGAGCCGCACGAAAAGCTCACCAGCACGGCACCCTGCACCGCTCCCAACAGGCACTCCGCACCGCCCCCGCCTTACCCCACCCTGCCCTGAACCGGCCCGCACGCCCGCCAAGGGGAACCGTCATGGCATCCGAACCACCGCTGCTCACCATGTCCGGGATCACCAAGTCGTTCCCCGGCGTCCGCGCGCTCGACGGCGTCGACCTCGACGTCCAGCCCGGCGAGGTGCACTGTCTGCTCGGCCAGAACGGCGCCGGGAAGTCCACCCTCATCAAGGTCCTGGCCGGCGCCCACCAGCCCGACAACGGCACCATCAACTGGCGCGGCTCCCCCGTCACCCTCCGCTCGCCGATCGCCGCCATGCGCCTCGGCATCGCCACCATCTACCAGGAACTCGACCTGGTGGAGGGCCTGTCGGTGGCCGAGAACGTCTACCTGGGCCATGAGCCGACGACCGCCGGTTTCGTCGTACGACGCAAGGGCGCACGCGCCTCAACAGCCGCCCTGCTCAAGCGACTTGGGCACCCTGAGATCGATCCGGCCCGTCTCGTCGGCGACCTGTCCGCCGCCCATCAGCAGATCGTCTCCATGGCGCGGGCGCTCTCCCACGACGTACGCCTCATCGTCATGGACGAGCCGTCCGCCGCCCTCGACCCCGACGAGGTCGACAACCTCTTCCGTATCGTCGGCGACCTCACCGCCGACGGCGTCGCCGTCGTCTACATCTCGCACCGCCTGGAGGAGATCCGCCGCATCGGCGACCGCGTCACGGTCCTCAAGGACGGGCGCGCGGTGGCGGGCGGGCTGCCGGCGAAGTCGACGCCGACGCGCGAGGTCGTGGCGTTGATGACGGGGCGGAACGTGGAGTACGTCTTCCCCGAGCGGCCGGAGCACGACGCGCTCCCGGAACCGGTACTCGAGGTCAAAGGCCTTGCCCGCGAAGGGGAGTTCGCACCCCTCGACCTCAGCCTCCGGCCGGGCGAGATCGTCGGCCTCGCAGGACTCGTCGGCTCCGGACGCTCCGAGATCCTGGAGACCATCTACGGCGCGCGCAAGCCGACCGCGGGTCAAGTCCTCGTCGAGGGAAGGCGGTTGAAGCCGGGCAGCGTACGGGACGCCGTCCGCGCCGGACTCGGACTCGCTCCCGAGGAGCGCAAGGCGCAGGCCCTGCTGATGCTGGAGTCCGTCACGCGGAACGTGTCCGTGTCCTCCATGTCCCGCTTCTCCTACGGGGGTTGGCTGGACCGGAGCGGCGAGCGGGAAGCGGCCCTGAAGGCCACGCGCGAGCTGTCGCTTCGCCCCGACAACCCCTCCGTGCCCGTGCGCACCCTCTCAGGCGGCAACCAGCAGAAGGCCGTCCTGGCCCGCTGGCTGCTGCGTGGCTGCCGGGTGCTGCTGCTCGACGAGCCCACCCGCGGTGTCGACGTCGGCGCCCGCGCCGAGCTGTACGCCGTCATCCGCCGCCTCGCCGACGAAGGCCTGGCCGTGCTCCTGGTCTCCAGCGAAGTCCCCGAAGTCCTCGGGCTCGCCGACCGCGTCCTGGTGCTCCGCGAGGGCCACGTCGTGCACACGGCGCCCGCCCGAGAGCTCGACGAACCCCGTGTACTCGACCTCGTCATGGAAGGAACTCCGGCGTCATGACGCAGCACGCATCACCGCCCCGGGATGACACCCCGAAAATGTCGCCGGTGGAGGGAACCAGCCCCTGGCGGGCACTCACCGCCCGCGCCGACGTCCGCACCCTCTCACTGCTCGGCGTGCTCGCCGCCCTGATCATCATCGGCGGCATCACCAAGCCCGACCAGTTCCTCGACACCCGCAACCTCCAACTCGTCCTCACCCAGGCCTCGGTCATCGGTGTCGTCACCGTCGGCATGACCTTCGTCATCGTCTCCGGCGGCATCGACCTGTCTGTCGGCGCGATCGTCGCGCTCGCCTCCGTATGGGCCACGACCGTGGCCACCCAGGAGTACGGCTTCATCGGCATCCTCTTCACCTCGGTGATCGTCGGCGTGGGCTGCGGCCTGGTGAACGGCATGCTGATCGCGTACGGCGCCATGGTCCCGTTCATCGCGACGCTCGCCATGCTCGCCTCGGCCCGCGGGCTCGCCCTGCAGATCACCGACGGAAACACCCAGGTCGTCACCGTCCAGAGCGTGCTGGACCTCGGCGGGCGCGACGCCTACGTCCTGGGTATCCCGCCGCTGGTCATGGTCTTCGCGGTGGTCACCGTCATCGGCTGGCTGCTGCTCAACCGCACCACCTTCGGACGGCGGACCGTGGCCGTCGGCGGCAACGCGGAAGCCGCCCGGCTCGCTGGTATCGACGTACGCCGGCAGCGGCTGTACCTGTATCTGCTCTCCGGGCTGTGCTGCGGCATCGCCGCCTTCCTGCTGATCGTGCTGTCCGGTTCGGGCCAGAACACCAACGGCAACCTGTACGAACTCGACGCCATCGCCGCCGCGATCATCGGCGGCACGCTGCTCAGCGGCGGGCGCGGCACCATCGTCGGCTCGGTGCTCGGCGTCCTGATCTTCACCACGATCACCAACATCTTCGCCTTGAACAACCTGCAGAGCGACGTCCAGCAGATCGCGAAGGGCGCGATCATCGTCGCCGCCGTGCTCGTCCAGCGCCGTACCGCACATACGACTTGACGCCCGTACCGCACGCACGACTTGACGCCAGTACCGCCAGCACAACTTGAGCCGTTTCGCACGTCCTTCACGGAAGGGTCCACCGCCATGCCAGAGCTCACGAGCCGCAGAGGACTGCTCTTCGGCACCGCCGCCGTCGGGGCCGGCGCGCTCCTCGCCGGTTGCACGAGTAACGAGTCCAGCGACGAGCCGGCCTCCAACGACCAGCCCGCCGCCGACGACAAGCCAGGCAAGCAGGTCACCATCGGCTTCGCGGGCCCGCAGGCCGACCATGGCTGGCTGAACGCCATCAACGACAACGCCAAGAACCGGGCCAAGAAGTACAAGGACGTCACGCTGGAGATCACCGAGGGCTCCAACGACACCGCCGCGCAGATCGGCCAGATCGAGACCCTGATCAACAAGAAGGTCGACGTCCTGGTGGTACTGCCCGCCGACGGCAAGGCCCTCACGCAGGTCGGACTCCAGGCCATGCGCGCCGGCATCCCCGTCGTCAACCTCGACCGGATCTTCAACTCCCCGCAGGCGTACCGCTGTTGGATCGGCGGAGACAACTACGGCATGGGTCTGAACGCCGGTCACTACATCGGCGAGAAGCTCAAGGACAAGGAGAACGCCCGGGTCATCGAGCTCGCCGGGATCGACAACCTGGAGCTGACCCAGCAGCGTACGCAGGGCTTCGACGCGGCCCTCAAGAACTACCCGAACATCAGGAAGGTCGCCCGGCAGTCCGCCGACTTCACCGTCGAGTCGGGGCAGGCCAAGATGTCCCAACTGCTGCAGGCCCAGTCGAACTTCGACGCCCTGTGGAACCACGACGACGACCAGGGCGTGGGCGCCCTGCGCGCCATCGACCAGGCAGGCCGCGACGACTTCCTGATGGTCGGCGGCGCGGGCGCGCTGTCCGCCTTCCAGGCCATCAAGGCGGACGACGGCGTCCTCAAGGCCACCGTCCTCTACCCGCCGACCATGGCCGCCTCCGCGATCGACCTCGCCCGCGCCCTCGGCCAGGGCAAGGGCGTCGGCGGCCTCGCCGAGTTCGAGATCCCGGCATCCCTGACGCTCTACTCGGCCGTCGTCGACAAGGAGAACGTCGACCAGTACATGCCCACCGGCTTCAAGTGACCTGTCCACCGGCTTCCAGTGATGCGCACCGCCACAACACCCCCCACAGCGCCACGACGACGAGGAGGACATCTCCATGGGACAGCCGCACCAGGGCGACGAGGCAGCGAAGCCCGCGCTGGGCGTGGGCATGGTCGGATACGCGTTCATGGGCGCCGCCCACTCCCAGGGCTGGCGCACCGTGGGCCGCGTCTTCGACCTGGCGCGCCGACCCGTCCTCGCCGCCGTCTGCGGCCGTGACGGACAGGCCGTACGCGCGGCGGCCGACCGGCTTGGCTGGGCGGCGGCCGAGACCGACTGGCGGGCGCTGATCGCCCGGGACGACGTCGACCTCGTCGACATCTGCACGCCCGGCGACAGCCACGCCGAGATCGCCCTTGCCGCACTGGCCGCGGGCAAGCACGTGCTGTGCGAGAAGCCCCTCGCCAACACGGTGGAGGAGGCCGAGGCGATGACCGAGGCTGCCGAAGCCGCAGCCGCACGCGGCCAGGTGGCGATGGTCGGCTTCAACTACCGCCGGGTGCCCGCCACTTCGCTCGCCCGGAAGATGGTCGCCGAGGGACGGTTGGGCGCCCTGCGCCACGTACGGGTGACGTACCTTCAGGACTGGCTGGTGGACCCGGAGTTCCCGCTGACCTGGCGGCTGCGCAAGGAGACGGCGGGCTCGGGCGCGCTCGGCGACCTCGGCGCGCACATCGTCGACCTCGCGCAGTACCTCGTCGGCGAGCCGGTCGTGGGAGTGTCCGCGCTCACCGAGACCTTCGTACGGGAGAGGCCGCTGCCCGGCGGACCGACCAGCGGCCTGTCCGCCGTCTCCGCCAACGGAGTCGGCCAGGTCACCGTCGACGACGCCGCCCTGTTCACCGGCCGGTTCGCCTCGGGCGCGCTCGCCTCCTTCGAGGCCACCCGGTACGCCACCGGCCGCAAGAACGCTCTGCGCATCGAACTCAACGGTGAACACGGCTCGTTGGCCTTCGACCTGGAGCGGCTCAACGAACTCGAGTACCACGACCACCGGGAGCCCGGCACCCACGCGGGCTTCCGCCGCATCCTCGTCACCGAACCCGACCACCCCTACCTGGAGGCCTGGTGGCCACCCGGTCACGGCCTCGGCTACGAGCACACCTTCGTCCACCAGGCCCGCGACCTGGTGACCGCCATCGCCGAGGGCAGCGCACCGGTGCCCTCCTTCGCCGACGGGCTGCAGGTGCAGCGCGTGCTCGCGGCCGTCGAGGAGAGCGCCGCGAAGAACTCCGTATACACCCCCATCGCGAGTTGAGGAGGGCCGTTCCATGCCGCGCAACTTCACGCTCTTCACCGGCCAGTGGGCCGACCTGCCGCTCGAGGAGGTCTGCCGGCTCGCCCGCGACTTCGGCTACGACGGACTCGAACTCGCCTGCTGGGGCGACCACTTCGAGGTCGACAAGGCACTCGCCGACTCCTCGTACCTCGACTCCCGGCGACAACTGCTCGACAAGTACGGCCTGAAGTGCTGGGCCATCTCCAACCACCTGGTCGGCCAAGCGGTCTGCGACGCCATCATCGACGAACGTCACCAGGCGATCCTCCCGGCCCGCATCTGGGGCGACGGCGAGGCGGAAGGCGTACGACAGCGGGCGGCAGCCGAGATCGCCGACACCGCGCGCGCGGCGGCGGCCTTCGGTGTCGACACCGTCATCGGCTTCACGGGGTCCGCGATCTGGCATCTGGTCGCGATGTTCCCGCCCGCCCCCGAGTCGATGATCGAGCGCGGCTACGAGGACTTCGCCACCCGCTGGAACCCGATCCTCGACGTCTTCGACCACGAGGGCGTGCGGTTCGCCCACGAGGTCCACCCGAGCGAGATCGCGTACGACTACTGGACAACTCACCGCGCGCTGGAGGCAGTTGACCACCGTCCGGCCTTCGGGCTGAACTTCGACCCTTCGCACTTCGTCTGGCAGGACCTCGACCCGGTCGGCTTCCTGTGGGACTTCCGCGACCGGATCTACCACGTCGACTGCAAGGAAGCACGCAAGCGCCTCGACGGACGCAACGGCCGCCTCGGCTCGCATCTGCCCTGGGGCGACCCGCGCCGCGGCTGGGACTTCGTGTCCGCCGGCCACGGCGACGTCCCGTGGGAGGACGTCTTCCGGATGCTGCGCTCCATCGACTACACGGGACCCATCTCGGTCGAGTGGGAGGACGCGGGCATGGACCGCCTCCAGGGCGCACCCGAGGCACTCACCCGACTCAAGGCGTACGACTTCGAGCCGCCGACGGCGTCCTTCGACGCGGCGTTCGGCGGCAACGACTGATCTTTTCGACGCACCTCCGGGGTGACGGCGCACCCCGGCGACCCGCACACACCCGTACGACCAGCCCCATCGTGGAGGCATTCGTGCACCCGTACGTCAGAAACAGGAACACCAGAAGCCACACCAGACGCCCGAGACTTCGTGGGGCCCTCGCATTGCTGAGCGGTCTGCTGCTCGCGGGCGCCTCACTCGGCCTCACCGCCCCCGCGGCCGGCGCAGCCGTCGCCGACCCGGGTGGCGCCCCGGCGGCGGCTGCCGAGCCCACGGCAGAGGACTTCCAGCAGGTCACCCTCGCCAAGGGCGAACCCGAGGTCGGCGAGCCCATGTCGCTCGCCGTCCTCCCGGACCGCTCGGTCCTGCACACCTCGCGCGACGGCGAACTGCGCCTCACCGACGCCTCGGGAAACACGAAGCTCGCGGGCAAGCTCGACGTGTACGCGCACGACGAGGAAGGCCTCCAGGGCATCGGCGTCGACCCCGGCTTCGCCGACAACCGCTTCATCTACCTCTACTACGCCCCGCCGATGAACACCCCGGCGGGCGACGCCCCCGAGACGGGCACCGCCGCCGACTTCGCGCCCTTCGACGGCGTCAACCGGCTCTCCCGCTTCGTCCTGAAGACGGACGGCACCCTCGACACCGCCAGCGAGACGAAGATCCTCGACGTCCCGGCATCCCGCGGCATCTGCTGTCACGTGGGCGGCGACATCGACTTCGACGCGGCGGGGAACCTGTACCTGTCGACCGGCGACGACTCCAACCCGTTCCAGTCGGACGGCTACACCCCCATCGACGAGCGCGCGAACCGCAACCCGGCCTTCGACGCCCAGCGCACGGCCGGCAACACCAACGACCTGCGCGGCAAGATCCTCCGCATCAAGGTGAACGCCGACGGCTCGTACGCCATCCCCGACGGCAACCTCTTCGCACCCGGCACGGACAAGACGCGCCCCGAGATCTACGCGATGGGCCTGCGCAACCCGTTCCGCTTCAGCGTCGACAAGGAGACGGGGATTCTGTACGTGGGTGAGTACGGCCCCGACGCCGGAGCCGCCGACCCCGCCCGTGGTCCCGCGGGCCAGGTCGAGTTCGCCCGCATCACCGAGCCCGGCAACTTCGGCTGGCCGTACTGCACCGGCGACAACGACGCCTACGTGGACTACGACTTCGCAACCGGCGCTTCCGGTGCGGCATTCGACTGCGCCGCCCCCAAGAACACCTCGCCGAACAACACCGGCCTGACCGACCTGCCTCCCGCGCAGCCCGCCTGGATCCCGTACGACGGCGCGTCCGTCCCGGAGTTCGGCGACGGCTCCGAGTCCCCGATGGGCGGCCCGGTCTACCACTACGACCCGAACCTTGACTCGCCGGTCAAGTTCCCCGAGGCGTACGACGGCGACTTCTTCGCCGGGGAGTTCGGCCGCCGCTGGATCAAGCGGATCAGTTCGGACGCCGACGGCACGGTGCAGTCCATCAACGACATCCCGTGGACCGGCACCCAGGTGATGGACATGGCCTTCGGCCCGGACGGCGCGCTGTACGTCCTCGACTACGGCCTGGCGTGGTTCGGCGGCGACGAGAACTCCGCTCTGTACCGGATCGAGAACGCGACCGACGGACACTCGCCCGTGGCGCAGGCCGCGGCCGACCGTACTTCCGGACAGGCACCGCTGCGGGTGAAGTTCTCCTCCGCCGGCACCAGTGACGCCGACGGCGACTCCCTCACGTACAACTGGGACTTCGGCGACGGCGGTACGTCCACGTCGGCGAACCCCACGCACAAGTACACGAAGAACGGGACGTACACGGCGACGCTGACGGCCAAGGACCCCAGTGGCCGTACCGGCAGCTCCAGTGTGCAGATCGTGGTGGGCAACACGGCGCCGAAGGTGACCCTTGAACTGCCGCGTGACGGGCAGCTGTTCAGCTTCGGGGACGCTGTGCCGTTCAAGGTGAAGGTCACCGACCCGGAGGACGGGACCATCGACTGCGCCAAGGTCAAGGTCACGTTCATCCTTGGCCACGACAGCCACGGTCACCCGGTGACCTCGGCGAACGGCTGCACCGGCACCATCCAGACCAGCGCCGACGGCGGCCATGACGAGGACGCCAACATCTTCGGCGTCTTCGACGCGGAGTACACCGACGGCGGTGGCGGCGGCCAGGAGGCGCTCACCACCCACGACCAGGCCGTCACCCAGCCCACGCACCGCCAGGCCGAGCACTTCGGGAAGGCCTCGGGAGCCAAGGTGCAGACACGTGCCACCGCGCACGGCGGTGAGACCGTCGGCGACATCAACAACGGCGACTGGATCTCCTTCGAGCCCTACGTCCTGAGCAATGCCAAGAAGATCACGGCACGGGTCGCCTCCGGCGGCACGGGCGGAAAGCTCGAGATCCGCGCGGGCTCACCCAAGGGACGCGTCCTCGGCACCGCGACCGTTCCGGTGACGGGCGGCTGGGAGAACTACCAGGACGTCAGTACGTCCCTGAAGGGCGCACCGCGCGGGACGACCACGCTCTACCTCGTGTTCAAGGGGCGTGGCACCGGAGCGCTGTACGAGGTCGACGACTTCACGTTCACGACCGGCTGAGGGGGTGTGCCGCGATGCGAGCAACAGGCAGAACGGTGACGGCAGTTGTGGGCGCCGCCCTGCTCATCGGGTGTGTGTCGGGGCCCGCTGTGTCGAAAGGCCCCGACTCGAAGGGGTCCCCGGCTGACAGGGTCCTGGTGTTCTCCAAGACCGCCGGCTTCCGGCACGACTCCATTCCGGACGGGATCGCCGCGGTGAAGGACCTCGGCGCCGCGAACGGATTCGCCGTGGACGCGACGGAGGACGGGGCAGCCTTCACCTCCCGCAACCTCGCCAAGTACGACGCGGTCGTGTTCCTGTCCACCACCGGAGACGTGCTCAACGAGGCCCAACAGAACGCCTTCGAGGGCTACGTCCGGCGCGGCGGCGGCTACGTGGGCATCCATGCCGCCGCCGACACCGAGTACGACTGGGCCTTCTACGGCGGTCTTGTGGGCGCCTACTTCAAGTCGCACCCGGCGATCCAGCCTGCACGGATCGAGGTCGAGGACCATGCGCATCCGGCCACTTCGCATCTCGCGGAGTCCTGGAACCGTACGGACGAGTGGTACGACTACCGCTCCAATCCCCGGGAACGCACCCATGTCCTGGCCTCGCTCGACGAGTCGTCGTACACCGGCGGCACGATGAACGGCGACCATCCGATCGCCTGGTGCCAGAACTACCAGGGCGGCCGTTCCTTCTACACCGGGGTCGGCCACACCAAGGAGTCGTTCGCCGATCCTGTCGTCCGGGAACACCTGCTGGGCGGGGTCCGCTGGGCGATCGGGGCCGCGGAGGCCGACTGCCGCTCGGAGAACGGCTACCGGCCGCTCTTCGACGGCACGGCTCAGTCGCTGTCCGCCTGGAAGCAGGCCGGGCCGGGTTCGTTCAGCCTGGGCGACGACGGCACGCTCACGTCTTCGGGTGGCCTGGGCATGCTCTGGTACGGCGCATCGGGGTTCGGCTCGTACTCGCTGAAGCTCGACTGGAAGATGGCGAGTGCCTCCGGTGACGACAACTCCGGTGTCTTCGTGGGCTTCCCGGCCTCCGACGATCCCTGGTCGGCGGTCAACAACGGGTACGAGATCCAGATCGACGCCACGGACACGCCCGACCGCACCACCGGGTCCGTCTACAGCTTCCAGTCCGCCGACATCAGGAAGCGCGACCGTGCGCTGAATCCGCCGGGGGAGTGGAACACGTACGAGATCCGCGTGGAGGGCGAACGGCTCCGCGTCTATCTCAACGGCGTGAAGATCAACGATTTCACCAACACCGATCCGGCGCGAAGCCTGCGTGACGGTCATATCGGCATCCAGAACCACGGGGCCGACGACCAGGTGTCCTTCCGTGACATCCGGATCAAGGAACTGCCCGCGAAGGCGTCGACACGGTCGGCTCCACCGGGTGACTGAGCGACGGCGGGCGGGGGACGCCGGACTCCCGCCCGCCGTCTTCCTTCTGGTTTTTGCAGGGCTCTCTGGCTTCTGTACGGCCGTCTGGTTCGCGTACGGCCCGTCTGGTTCGCGTACGACAAGGAGGCTGACCATGTCCGCCGAACCGTTCCCTTCCGAGTCCCGGATGTCCGAGTCGCGGGTGGGCGTGTGGTTGATCGGAGCGCGCGGTTCCGTCGCCACCACCGCCGTCGCGGGCTGCGCGGCCATGACCGCGGGCCTGCACCCTCCGACGGGCATGGTCACCGAGACCGACCTTTTCTCCGGCTCCGGACTGCCGCCGTTGTCGTCCCTGGTCTTCGGCGGCCACGACACGGAGGACTGCCCCCTGCCCAAGCGCGCGGAGGTCCTGGCCGCCGGGGGAGTCCTGCCGCACGGCCTCCCGACGGCCGTGGGAGCCGAACTCGCCGCTGCGGACCGGGAGATCAGGCCGGGCGGCCCGCTCCCCGGGGACACCCGGGACACGGAGGAACTGGTGGCCGCCTTCGCAGCGGACATGGAGGACTTTGTACGCCGCCACGGTCTCGCGCGGGCGGTGGTCATGAACGTCGCCTCCACGGAACCGGCTCCGGCCGGGACCGAGCTGCCTCCTAGCTCGCTCTATGCGGCGGCGGCGTTGCGGGCCGGCTGCCCATACGTCAACTTCACGCCGTCCACGGGTCTGCATCACCCGGCGCTGGCGTCAGCCGCCGTCTCGTCCGGGCTGCCGTACGCGGGCCGTGACGGCAAGACCGGCCAGACCCTGCTGCGGTCGGTGCTGGGCCCGATGTTCGCGCAGCGCGCGCTGGCGGTCCGTGCCTGGTCCGGCACGAACCTGCTGGGCGGCGGTGACGGCGCGGCCCTGTCCGACCCGGCTGCCGCGGCGGCGAAGAACGCCGGCAAGGAACGCGTCCTCGCCGACACCCTCCGCACGGTCCCCGAGGGCGAGGTCCACATCGACGACGTACCGGCGCTCGGCGACTGGAAGACCGCCTGGGACCACATCGCCTTCGACGGCTTCCTCGGCACCCGCATGATCCTCCAGACCACCTGGCAGGGCTGCGACTCCGCCCTCGCCGCGCCTCTGATCCTGGACCTGGCCCGCCTGGTGGCTCGGGCTCACGAGGCGGGTCTTTCGGGCCCGTTGAGCGAACTGGGCTTCTACTTCAAGGACCCGGTGGGGGAGGGGCCTTCGGCTCTGGGGGAGCAGTACGCGGAACTGGGGCGGTTCGCGGGGCGGTTGCGGGCGCCGGGAGCGCGGGAGCCGCGAAGGCTTTCGGGGGAGGGGCGATGAGGGGGTTGGGGCGCGGGGTGACGGGTGGTGCTTCGGCGGACAAGGGCTCCGCGCGGCGGCTGCGGCTGCTGAGTGCTGGGCTGGTGTGGCGGCTTGGTGGGGTGATGAGCTCGCGGCCGGGAGCGGCGGTCGGTGGTACGCGGTGGGCGGGTGGACGTCGGCGGTCCGGGCGGACGGGGGAGCCCCTGGTCGGGGCGACGGGGGCGCGCCCGAGCGCGGGCACCGGAGTGCGCCTTGAATCGGGTGGCCCTGACGCACGGCCGCGCGCGACGAGCCCCCGGCCGAACCCCTGGGCCGAACTGCTCCGCCTCCCTGCCCTGTTCACCGTCCCTGGCGACGCACTCGCGGGCGCAGCCGCGGCCGGAGCACGCCCGACCTCGCGCACCCTGCTCGCCATCGGCTCCTCCCTCTGCCTGTACGAAGCGGGCATGGCCCTGAACGACTGGGCCGACCGCACCGAGGACGCCATCGACCGCCCCCACCGCCCGCTGCCCTCGGGCCGCATCAGCCCACGCGCGGCACTCGCGGCAGCCGGAGGCCTGACGGCTGCGGGCCTGGCTCTGGCAGCCCGCGCAGGCCGCCGACCGCTGGCGGTCGCCGGAGCGCTGGCAGCCACGGTCTGGGCGTACGACCTGATCCTCAAACGCACGGCCGCCGGTCCCGCGGCGATGGCCACCGCCCGAGCCCTGGACCTCCTCCTCGGCGCGGCAACCACCAAGGGCGATACGCGCGGGGCATGGCCCTCAGCCCTGACTCTCGGTACCCACACCCTGGCAACCACCACCGTCTCCCGCCACGAAACCCGGGGCGGCACACCCGCGGCCCCATTGGCTGCCCTCGCCACCACCACAGCGCTGACCTGGGCCATGACGCGCCGCCCTGGGGCAACGGCCCGGGCGGTCGGCGCGAGCCGAGACACCGGCTCCGGCACGCGGCTGGCCAGAACCCATGGCACCCACCGCGCGGAACCGCCGTCGAGCCGGTGCACCGGCTCGACGGCGGCCGGCATTGTCGGCCTCGCGAGAGCTGCGTGGCCCCTCAGCGCCCTGTCACACGCCAGGTCCCTGCCACCCGTCAGGGCCCTCAGCCCGGGGCACGGGCGAGACCCGGGACCGGGCCTCGTGGAAAGCCCTGGCTCGGGCCCCGGCCGCAGCCTCGGCTCACACTCCGCGCAGGCAACCGCCGAAGACGCCATACGCACAGCACTCGCCGTCGCCTACGCCGCGACCTGCGCCCGCCCCCTCTTCCACGCCGCCCTCAACCCGTCACCCCCGCTCACCCAACGGGCCGTCGGCGGCGGCATCCGAGCCATGATCCCGCTCCAGGCCGCCCTCGCCGCACGCTCGGGCGCCCTCACCACGGCCCTGCTGACGGCCGCCCTCGCCCCGGCGGCCCGCAAGTTCGCCCGGAAGGTGAGCGTGACGTGACATGAGCCCTCAGCCCAGCCGCCAGGCCACCGGCTCACAGCCGAGCTCCGGAGCCGATACGCCTATCGCTCCTCAGCCAAGCCCCGGCGCCGTCGCGCCCTCCTGCTCTCAGCCCACCAACGACCACCCCCTCCGCTACGGCTACGGCACCAATGGCCTCACCGACCTCCGCCTGGACGACGCCCTCTCCCTGCTCGCCGACCTCGGCTACGACGGCGTAGGCCTGACCCTCGACCACATGCACCTGGACCCGCTCGCTTCGGACCTCGCGGCCCGCACCCGCCGAGTCGCCCGCAGGCTGGACGAACTCGGACTGGGCGTCACCATCGAAACCGGCGCCCGCTATGTCCTCGACCCGAGGCACAAGCACGGCCCGTCGCTGCTGGACCCGGACCCGGATCAACGGGCCCGACGTGTCGACCTGTTGATCCGGGCGGTCCAGGTAGCCACCGACCTGGGTGCCCACGCCGTGCACTGCTTCAGCGGCATCACCCCCGAGGGCACGGACGAGGACACCGCCTGGAAACGCCTCGCCGAAACACTCGCCCCCGTCCTCGACACCGCCACCACCGCCGGCATCCCACTCGCCATCGAACCCGAACCAGGTCACCTCCTCGCCACCCTCACCGACTTCCACCGCCTCCGCCGAACCTTGGGCAGCCCCGACGCCCTCGGCCTCACCCTCGACATCGGCCACTGCCAGTGCCTCGAACCCCTCTCACCCGCGGAGTGCGTACGCGCCGCCGCCCCCTGGCTCCGCCACGTCCAGATCGAGGACATGCGTCGCGGCATCCATGAGCACCTCCCCTTCGGCGACGGGGAGATCGACTTCCCGCCCGTACTTGAAGCCCTGGCCACCACCCCCTATCAGGGCCTGATCTGCGTCGAACTGCCCCGTCACTCCCATGCAGGCCCTCAACTCGCCGAGCAATCCCTCCAGTTCCTGCACCACACGGCCGTTTGTCTCGATTCCAAAGAGCCCGCCAAGTCCCAAGAGCCGGACAACTCCCAATTGCCCGACGGCTCCCACGGCTCCCAAGGCCCGACAACTCCCAAGTCCCCGACGGGCTCCCAAGTCCCCGACGAGACACCGATCCCCGGCGAGGGCCCCGCCACCTCCGAAGGGAGAACCCCGTGAACCACCTCCACAACGCCACCCCTTCTCCCGCCCCGCTGACGGAAGCCGTCGCTGCCCTGCACGCCCGCCTGAACTCCCAGCTCGACGCCACCGCCCGCGCCTGGCTGGACCGTGCCCTGGACGAGGCAGCGGCCCACCCGGGCACGCACGGGCCCATCTCCGTCTGGGAGCTGCGCATCGCCGAGGCGGGTCGTCGCTGCGGGCCCGAGCACGCCGACGCCGCCCGCGTCCTCCTCCTGCACGCGGCCCGGGCCGACGCCGACACCCTCGCCCGCGCCTACCGCCAGGGCACCGCCGCCGAACGCCGCGCCGTCCTGCACGCCTTGCCCCACCTGGTACCGGGCCCCGAAGCCCTGCCGATCGTCGAGGACGCACTGCGCACCAACGACACCCGGCTCGTGGCCGCCGCCGTCGGCCCGTACGCCGCCCGGCATCTGGACGCCCACAACTGGCGGCACGCGGTCCTGAAGTGTCTGTTCACCGGCGTCCCCATCGACGCGGTGGCCGAACTGTCCCGCCGCGCCCGTGCCGACTTCGAACTGGCCCGCATGCTCGGCGACTACGCCGACGAACGCTCCGCCGCGGGCCGTCCCGTGCCCGAGGACCTGTACCGCGTCCTGGCCCTGACCGAGCCCGGGAGCGATGTGCCGACCGCTTCGGCACCGTCGCGCGACCCCGGCACCCCGTCCGGCAAGGAGTCCTGATGCGCATCTTCGACCCCCACATCCATATGACGTCACGGACCACCGACGACTACGAGGCCATGTACGCGGCCGGCGTCCGAGCCCTCGTGGAACCCTCCTTCTGGCTCGGCCAGCCCCGCACCTCACCCGCCTCCTTCCTCGACTACTTCGACTCGCTTCTCGGCTGGGAACCCTTCCGTGCCGCCCAGTACGGCATCGCCCACCACTGCACGCTCGCCCTCAACCCCAAGGAGGCGAACGACCCCCGCTGCGTGCCCGTCCTCGACGAACTGCCCCGGTATCTCGTCAAGGATCACGTCGTGGCTGTCGGCGAGATCGGCTACGACTCGATGACCCCCGCCGAGGACACCGCACTCGCCGTCCAGCTTCAGCTCGCCGCCGACCATGAGCTGCCCGCCCTCGTCCACACCCCGCACCGAGACAAGCTGGCGGGCCTGCGCCGCACCCTCGACGTCGTCCGGGAGTCCGCGCTGCCCCCGGACCGGGTGCTGGTCGACCACCTCAACGAGACCACGGTCAAGGAGGCCAAGGACGGCGGCTGCTGGCTCGGGTTCTCCGTCTATCCGGACACCAAGATGGACGAGGAGCGGATGGTCGCGGTCCTTCGGGAGTACGGGCCGGAGCGGGTCCTGGTCAACTCCGCCGCCGACTGGGGCAGAAGCGACCCGCTCAAGACCCGCAAGGTCGCCGACGCCATGCTCGAGGCAGGTTTCACCGAGGACGACATCGACCAGGTGCTGTGGCGCAACCCCGTCGCCTTCTACGGACTCAGCGGCCGTCTCGACCTCGACATCGCCGACACGGACGCCACCCACGAGGGCAACTCCATCCTCCGCGGCACCCCCGTCACCGACTCGGCCACCCCGGAGGCGTAACCCATGCGCTTCCGACACCCCGACGGCTCGACCGTCCACCTCGCCTATTGCACCAACGTCCACCCGGCCGAGACTCTCGACGGCGTCCTCGCTCAGCTCCGCGACCACTGCGAACCCGTACGCCGCCGCCTTGGCCGCGATCGCCTCGGCATCGGCCTGTGGCTGGCCAAGGACGCCGCCCACGCCCTCGTGAGCGACCCGTCCGCCCTGCGCCGGCTGCGCACGGAACTCGATGCCCGAGGCCTTGAAGTCGTCACCCTCAACGGCTTCCCGTACGAAGGCTTCGGCGCCGAGGAGGTCAAGTACCGCGTGTACAAGCCGGACTGGGCCGACTCCGAACGCCTCGACCACACCACCGCCCTGGCCCGTGTCCTCGCCGGTCTGCTCCCCGACGACGTCACCGAGGGCAGCATCTCCACCCTGCCGCTCGCCTGGCGCACCGCCTATGACGACACCCGTGCCGCCCAGGCCCACACGGCCCTCGCCACCCTGGCCGAACGCCTCGACGCCCTTGAGGAGTTGACCGGCCGCTCCATCCGTATCGGCCTGGAGCCGGAGCCCGGCTGCATCGTCGAAACCACCACCGACGCCATCGCCCCGCTCACCGCGATCGACCACGACCGCATCGGCGTCTGCGTCGACACCTGTCATCTCGCCACCTCCTTCGAAGATCCGCACACCGCCCTGGACGCGCTGACCACCGCCCGCGTCCCCATCGTCAAGTCCCAGCTCTCAGCCGCCCTGCACGCCGAACACCCCCACCTTCCCGAAGTCCGCGAGGCCCTCGCCGCCTTCGACGAGCCCCGCTTCCTGCACCAGACCCGCACCCGCACCATCGCAGCCGGCCTCGATGGCACCGACGACCTCGGCGAAGCCCTCAAGAGTGACGCCCTGCCGGACACGTCCCCGTGGCGCGCTCACTTCCACGTCCCGCTGCACGCGGTCCCCGCCGCACCCCTCACCTCCACGCTGCCCGTACTCAAGGACGCACTGACCCGGCTGGTCGGCGGCCCGCACCCGCTCACCCGTCATCTGGAGGTCGAGACCTACACCTGGCAGACCCTCCCGCCCGAGCTGCGCCCACGCGGACGCGCCCAGCTCGCCGACGGCATCGCCGCCGAACTCACCCTCGCCCGCGACCTGTTGACGGACCTCGGCCTGAAGGAGCTGCCGTGAACCAGTCGGTGGACCGATCTGTGAACCCGTCCCGGGAACCCGGCGGCCCCACCCCGCTCCTGGTGCTCGACGTCGTGGGTCTCACTCCTCCTCTCCTCGACCACATGCCCCACCTCAAAGCTCTCGACCAGTCCGGCTCACGAGCCCACCTCGGCACCGTCCTGCCCGCAGTGACCTGCGCCGCTCAGTCCACCTTCCTCACCGGCACCCACCCCGCCGAGCACGGCATCGTCGGCAACGGCTGGTACTTCCGCGAACTCGGCGACGTGCTCCTGTGGCGCCAGCACAACGGCCTGGTGTCCGGAGACAAGCTCTGGGACGCTGCCCGCCGCGCGCACCCCGGCTACACAGTCGCCAATATCTGCTGGTGGTACGCCATGGGCGCCGACACCGACATCACCATCACCCCCCGTCCGATCTACTACGCCGACGGCCGCAAGGAACCCGACTGCTACACCCGGCCCCCGGCCCTGCACGATGAACTCACCGAGAAACTCGGCACGTTCCCGCTCTTCCACTTCTGGGGTCCCGGCGCCGACCTCGTCTCCAGTCGCTGGATCATCGACGCCACCCGTCACATCCTGCGCACCCGCCATCCGGACCTGATCCTCTGCTACCTCCCTCATCTCGACTACGACCTGCAGCGCTTCGGCCCCGACGACCCGCGCTCCCTGCAAGCGGCCGCCGACCTGGACGCGGCCATGGCCCCACTTCTCGACGAGGCGCGGGCGGAAGGCCGTACCGTCGTCGCCCTGTCCGAGTACGGCATCACCCGCGCGGACCGCCCCGTCGACATCAACCGCGCACTGCGCCGAGCCGGACTTCTCGAGGTGCACACGCAGGACGGCATGGAGTACCTCGACCCGATGGCCTCACGTGCCTTCGCTGTTGCCGACCACCAGATCGCCCACGTCTATGTACGTCGGCCCGAGGACCTCGACGCCACCCGAGCAGCACTCGCCGACCTGCCCGGTATCGAGCAACTCCTCGACGACGAGGGCAAGAAGACCCACCACCTCGACCATCCCCGCTCCGGCGAACTCATCGCCGTAGCGGAGCCGGACGCCTGGTTCACGTACTACTACTGGCTCGACGACGCCCACGCGCCCGACTTCGCGCGGCTCGTCGAGATCCACCGCAAACCCGGCTACGACCCGGTCGAGCTCTTCATGGATCCCCTCGACCCGTACGTCAAGGTCAAGGCGGCGGGCGCACTGGCCCGCAAGAAGCTCGGCATGCGCTATCGCATGGCGGTCGTGCCCCTCGACCCGTCACCTATTCGCGGCAGCCACGGCCGCCTTCCCACGAGCGACGACGAAGGTCCGCTCCTCATCTGCTCCACCCCCCGCGCTGTCGACGGCCGCCTCGCGGCCACCGACGTGAAATCACTCCTGCTCCATCTGGCCGGTCTCGACTGATCGGCGCCGACGGGCACGCCATGGCCCGCGGTCCCACCCGACCTGTCTCTTCCAACTGGTCCCAAGTGAAGCACTCACCACTGACAACGCCCTTCGACATCGAGGAGTTCCAGGCATGAGCCGCTCAAGCCGCACCGCCTTCACGGCCGTCACCAGCAAGAACGACGACCCCGAACTCACCCACCGCCTCAGCAGACGAGGCATGCTCGGCGTGGCCGCGGGCGCCACCGCCGCCGCCCTGCTCGGCACCGCCGCCACCCCGGCCACGGCAGCCGAAGCGGGCCGGAGCCGCCCCGTCCTGCCGCCTGGCCGGCTGGGCATCCAGCTCTACAGCCTCCGCGACAAGGTCTCCACGCTCGGCTTCGCCCCCGTCTTCGCCGAGTTGGCGAAGTACGGGTACGACGAGGTCGAGTTCGCCGGATACACCCAGGGCTCGGCGGGACCCATCACGCTCGCCCAGCTCAAGCGACTGGCCCGCGACCACGGCCTGAACCCCATCGGCAGCCACGTCGGCTACTACTCCAGCGACCCGAACGCGTACACCTTCGCGCAGAACCTCAACAAGGTCCTCGATGACGCCCAGGCCCTGGGTCTCAAGCACATCGGCACCGCGTCGAACCCGTTCCGCTACGGCTCGACCGTCGACGCGTGGAAGCGCGCCGCCGAGGAGTTCAACACTTACGGCGCGGCGGCGAGGGCGCGCGGCATGAAGTTCTACCAGCACAACCACTCGGAAGAGTTCTCCTTCGCCACCGACAAGCCGAAGGTCCGCCTCTACGACGTGCTGCTCGCCGAGACCGACCCGAAACTCGTCTACCTGGAGATGGACATCTACTGGGCCTACGTGGGCCAGTTCCGCTTCTCGAAGCGGGTCGACGGCACACCGGCGCCCTTCGAGCCCCTCGACTACGTACTCAAGCGGCCCAACCGCTACCCGCTCTTCCACGTGAAGGACGGCGTCAGCGACCCGTCGAACCCCTTCGGCTACCAGATGACCGACGTCGGCGACGGCGACATCGACTACCAGCGCTTCATCTCCGGCGTCACGCGCCTGCACGGCCACCGCCTCGCCCACCACTGGCAGGCCGAACACGACAACCCCACCGAGTCCTTCACCTTCGCCCGCCGCTCCAGCGAGCACCTGCACTCCCTGCGCGAGAAGTGCTGACGGCTCCCACAGCGCGCGCCCTCCCTTCGGCAGCCTGGTGTGCCGAAGGGAGGGCGCGCGCCGTGGGCCCCGCCCGTCATCTCAGGCCATCTCCTCACCGATCGGGTGCGGGTTGGGCTCGATGCGCTGCTTGCGGGGCCGCCCGGGTGGGTGCAGGAACAGGGCCACGAAGCCGGCGAACAACGAGATGGAACCGGCGAGGATGAAGGCGCCCGCGTAGTCCCAGGCGCTCACGACCACGGCGCCCATGCCGGAGCCCAGCAGGCCGGACACCAGCTTGGAGCTGTAGACGAGGCCGTAGTTGGAGGCGTTGTTGTTCTCGCCGAAATAGTCCGCGGTCATCGCCGCGAACATGGGGAAGATCGCGCCGCCGCCGAATCCGGAGATGCTGGAGAACACCAGGAACAGCGGCAGGTTGCCGATGTTTCCGGACCAGAGGATGCCGTACTGCGACAGACCCAGCACGATGCAGACGAAGATCAGGCACTGCTTACGGCCGTACCGGTCGGACAGCCAGCCGATGACGCCGCGACCGGTGCCGTTCACGATCGCCTTCATGGACATGGCGGTCGCCACGATCCCGCCCGCAAAGCCGACGTCATTGCCGAACGGCACCTGGAAGGCGATGCCGAAGATGTTGACGCCCGAGGTGCACAGCAGGCAGAACCACATGAGACCCACTCGGCCCGTCCGCCATGCCTCGATCGGCGTGTACTGCTTCACGGCGGGCGGGTTCTTCTCCAGTGCGCGCCGCGCGCGCGGATCGTCCGGTTTCCGCAGCGGGTCGACCTCGGCGGGCCACCAGTTCTTCGGCGGATCCTGGAAGAAGTAACCAGCCACGGCGACGACCGCCGCCAGGAAGACGCCGACGGAGACGAGGACCCAGCGGAAGTTCGAGAGATCCATGAAGCCGGTGAAGATGAACACGAAGGGCACCGAGCCGTAGGCGAAGCCGCCATTGACGAAGCCCGTCTTGCCGCCCTTGCGCTCCGGATACCACTTGCCGACCATGTTCACGCAGGTCGCGTACACCATGCCGGCGCCCATACCGCTGAACATGCCGAAGCCCACGTACGCGACGATCACATGCGGTGCGTACGCGAGTGACACATAACCCAGGAGAGTGCCGACCGCGCCCAGCATCATCGCCCAACGGGCGGGCAGCTTCCCGCTCTCGCGGAGCTTTCCGGCCGGAAAGGCCACAGCCGCCTGGAAGAACACCCACACACCGAGCATCCAGAAGATGTGCCCGTTGCTCCAGTGGTGTGCCGTGTGCAGAGTCTCCTCGGCGGAGGCGAATGCGTACTCCGCCGAGCTGATGCCCATCATGCCCACCCAGGGCAGGATGACCATCCACTTGCGTTTGCGGCCCATGATGTCGATATCGGATTCACCGATCCGGTACATCCGGCCGTTGGCGTCCGTCACCTCCCTGTAGGGGACGGATGTGGAGATGTCAGTTGTCGCCATGTCGATCGAACCCTTCGCGTGGAAGAAGTCTGGCCAGCGCCCCCTGTCCGTTCTCTTCGCGCCGGGGCCCGCGGCGAGCGGTCACCGCAGGCCCCGTGGTTCGGGCCGTCGCTCAGTTCATCGACCGCCCCCCAACCGTCCCGCAGCCCGAGCCCAGCGGTACTTCGCGCCCAGCACGGCCACCGGCTTCTCGGTCGTGTACGGGTACGCCACGACGCCGTGCTCGAAGAGGTACTGGGACGCCTCCTCGACCTCGACATCGCCCGCGAGCGACGCCACCACCGGCTTCTCGATGCCGCGCTCCCGGAATTCGGCCACCACGCGCGCGGTGAGTTCGGCGAAGACCATGGGAGGGGTCACGATGGTGTGCCAGTAGCCGAGGACGAGCGAGTGGATCCGCGGGTCCGTAAGGCCCAGCCTGATCGTCGCCTCGTACGTCGACGGGGGCTCGCCGCCGGTGATGTCCACCGGGTTGCCGGCGGCTCCGAAGGGCGGGATGAACTTCCTGAAGGCCTCGTCCAGGTCCGGCGGAATCTCCATCAGGGAGAGACCGTTGTCGGTCACCGCGTCGGAGAGCAGTACGCCACTGCCGCCGGCGCCCGTGATGATCACGACGTTGTCGCCCTGAGGGGTCGGAAGCACCGGCAACGCGCGCGCGTACTCCAGCATGTCGTTCAGCCCGGGGGCCCGGATGACGCCAGCCTGCTTCAGGATGTCGTCGTACACGGCGTCGTCGCCCGCGAGGGCGCCCGTGTGCGAGCCCGCGGCCTTGGCACCGGCCGCCGTACGGCCCGCCTTCAGGACGACCACCGGCTTCTTGGGGACAGTCGCCCGCGCTGCCTCCACGAAGGCGCGCCCGTCCTTGAGGTCCTCCAAGTGCATGGCGATGCACTGGGTGTTGGGGTCCTCGCCGAACCAGGTCAGCAGGTCGTCCTCGTCCAGGTCCGACTTGTTGCCGAGCCCCACGATCGCCGAAACACCCGTCTTCGTAGTGCGCGCGAAGCCCAGAATGGCCATCCCTATGCCACCGGACTGCGAGGTGAGCGCGACGCCGCCCTTGACGTCGTACGGCGTGCAGAACGTGGCACACAGGTCCTGCCATGTCGAGTAGTAGCCGTAGATGTTCGGCCCGAGCAGCCGCACGCCGTAGCGCTCGCCGATGGCCACGATCTCGTCCTGGAGCTGCTGCTCACCTGTTTCCGCGAACCCGGAGGGGATCAGTACGGCGTTGGGGATCCCCTTGCGGCCCACCTCCTCAAGGGCCGAGGCCACGAACTTGGCGGGGATCGCGAAGACCGCCACATCCACCTCACCGGGAACGTCGGTGACACTCTTGTACGCCTTGCGGCCCAAGATGTCATCGGCCTTGGGGTTCACCGGGTGGATCTCTCCGGAGAAGCCGCCGTCGATGAGGTTGCGCATCACCGAATTGCCGATCTTGCCCTGCTCGTTGGAGGCACCGATCACTGCGACCGAGGAGGGCTGCATCAGGCGGCGCATGGAGGTGAGGATCTCCTCGCGCGTGTACGTACGACGCTCCTTCGGGACCGAGTCCGCGAGGATCACGCGGATGTCCGCCGCGACCGCCCCCTCCGGGGTGGCGATCACCGGATTGAGGTCCACCTCGGCGATCTCCGGGAAGTCCGCGACGAGTTCGGAGACCCGGCGGATCTGCTCGGCGATCGCCCACCGGTCCACGGCCGGCGCGCCGCGCACCCCGTGCAGGATCTCCGCCGAGCGGATCGAGTCCAGCATCGACAGCGCTTCGTCGGCGTCTACGGGGGCGAGGCGGAAAGTGACGTCCTTCAGGACCTCCACCAGCACACCGCCGAGCCCGAAGGCGACGACTTTTCCGAACGTCGGATCGGTCACCGCTCCGACGATGACCTCCTGCCCCTGGGGCAGCAGTTCCTGCACCTGTACGCCCTCGATACGGGCATCGGGCGCGTACGCACGCGCGTTGTCGATGATTTGGTGGAAGGCGGCCCTTACGTCGCTGGAGCCTTCCACTCCGACGATCACGCCGCCTGCGTCGGTCTTGTGCAGGATGTCCGGGGAGACGATCTTCATCACGACAGGTCCGCCGAACCGCGCCGCATACGCGACCGCCTCGTCGACGTCCGTCGCCAACTCCTCGCCGGGGACGGCGATCGCGTACGCGTCGGCGATCACCTTGCCCTCGGGCGCGGTCAGCGCGGTCCGGCCCTCGGCCCGTACGGCTTCGAGGAGCGTACGCACCCTCAGCACCCGGTCTTCGGCCATCAATCAGATCACTCCGTTCGACTTGAGCAGGCGCAGCTCCCCGTCGCCGAGACCGAGCTCGCCGACGTACACCTCTTCGTTGTGCTCGCCGAGCAGCGGCGAACTGGTCACGTCCACAGGGGAGTCGGAGAGCTTCAGCGGACTGCCCACGGTCACGAACTCGCCCCGTTCGGGATGCGGCACCTTCACGACCATCTCGTTGGCGACCAGCGACGGATCCTCGATGATCTCCTTGGTCGACAGGATCGGCCCGCACGGGATGTTGTGGGCGTTGAGCTTCTCCAGGACCTCCCACTTGGGGAGCGTGGACGACCACTCCTCGATCAGCTGGAACATCTTGTTGAGCTGTGGCAGACGCGCCTCCGGCGTCGCCCACTCGGGGTCGTCCGCCAGCTCCGGCCGTCCGATGAGCTGGGTGATCGGTTTCCATCCGACGGGCTGCACGATGACGTACACGTAGTCGTTGGGCCCGCCCGGCGCGCACTTGACGGCCCAGCCGGGCTGCCCGCCGCCGGACGCGTTGCCGGACCGGGGAACTTCGTCGCCGAAATCGTCGTTTGGATATTCAGCGAGCGGGCCGTGTGCCAGGCGCTGCTGGTCGCGCAGCTTCACCCGGCAGAGGTTGAGCACAGCGTGCTGCATGGCCACATTGACCCGCTGACCGCGCCCGGTGTTCTCCCGCTGAAGCAGCGCCGCGAGAATCCCCGCCACGGCGTGGATGCCCGTACCCGAGTCCCCGATCTGGGCCCCCGTCGCCAGCGGCGGCCCGTCCTCGAAGCCGGTGGTCGACATCGACCCGCCCATGGCCTGAGCGACGACTTCGTACGCCTTGAAGTTGGTGTACGGGCCGTCCCCGAACCCCTTGATGGAGGCATAGACGATACGCGGATTGATCTCCTGGATGCGGTCCCAGGTGAAGCCCATGCGGTCGATCGCGCCCGGTCCGAAGTTCTCGACCATGACGTCCGAGCGCCGGATCAGCTCGGTGAGGAGCTCCTTGCCGCGCTCGGTCTTGGTGTTGAGGGTGATGCTCCGCTTGTTGCAGTTGAGCATCGTGAAGTAGAGGGAGTCGACGTCCGGGAGGTCACGCAGCTGCTTGCGCGTGATGTCACCGGTCGGCGCCTCCAGCTTGACCACGTCCGCCCCGAGCCAGGCCAGCAACTGGGTTGCGGAGGGGCCCGACTGGACGTGCGTCATGTCGAGGACACGGATGCCTTCGAGAGCCTTGGGCGCGGTGTTCGGCGCTTCGTTCGTCGCGGTGTGCGTCGTGGTGCTGGTCATGGCGGGCACCTCACTTGTACATCGTCTGGTTCATGGTTCCGGGGGCGTACGCGTCCGGGTCGACCCAGACGTTGATCAGCGAGGGCTTGCCCGACTCGCGGGCGCGCCTCAGAGCCGGGCCGATGTCGGCGGGGTCGCGGACCTCCTCGCCGTAACCGCCGAGCATCTGGGCGAACTTGTCGTAGTGGACGTCGCCGAGGGTGTTGCCGACGCGCTCGCGCTCCTCGCCGTACTTGGCCTTCTGGCCGTAACGGATCTGGTTCATCGAGGAGTTGTTGCCGACGATGCCGACGAAGGGGAGGTTGTAGCGGACGAGGGTCTCGAAGTCCCAGCCGGTGAGCGAGAAGGCACCGTCTCCGAAGAGGGCCACCACTTCCTTGTCGGGCCGCGCCTGCTTGGCCGCGAGTACGAACGGGACGCCGACGCCGAGCGTGCCGAGCGGCCCTGGGTCCATCCAGTGCCCGGGTGACTTGGGCTGTACGACCTGACCGGAGAAGGTGACGATGTCGCCGCCGTCGCCGATGTAGATGGAGTCCTCGGTGAGGAAGTCGTTGATCTCGCTGACCAGACGGTACGGGTGGATGGGCGAGGTGTCCGACCTGAGGCTGGGCAGCCGCTTCTCGATCGCCGTCTGCTCGGCCGCACGCAGCTCGTCGAGCCACTCCTTGCGCTTCGACGCGCCCCCGTTGAGGCGTCCGGAGGCCGCTTCGGTCACCGACTTCAGGATGAGGCCCGCGTCGCCGACGATCCCGAGGTCGATGTCCCGGTTCTTGCCGACGGTCCGGTAGTCGAGGTCGATCTGCACCACGGTCGCGTCCGGCGACAGCCGTTTTCCGTAGCCCATACGGAAGTCGAAGGGCGTGCCGACGATGACGATGACGTCGGCGTTGGAGAAGGCGTACCGGCGGGAGAGCTGGAAGTGGTGCGGGTCCCCGGGCGGCAGAGTGCCGCGTCCGGCGCCGTTCATGTAGGCGGGGACGTTGAGGCTGCGTACGAGTTCGATGGCGGCCTCGGTGCCACGGGTCGTCCAGACCTGGCTGCCCAGCAGGATCGCGGGCTTCTCGGCGTGCACGAGGAGGTCGGCGAGTTTTTCGATCGCCGCGGGGTCGCCGGCAGAGCGGGTCGAAGCCCGGTACTGGCCGGCGGCGGGAACCCGGGCCTTCTCGACCGGCACCTTGGCGTCGAGCACATCGCGCGGAATCTCCAGGAAGGAGGGCCCGGGCGCGCCGTGGTAGCACTCGCGGAAGGCCATCGACACCATGTCGGCGGCGCGCGCGGTGTCCGGCACGGTCGCCGCGAACTTCGTGATCGGCGTCATCATGTCGACATGCGGCAGGTCCTGAAGGGACCCCATCTTGTGCTGCGTATGCGCCCCTTGACCGCCGATCAGCAGCATGGGGGACTCCGCGCGGAAGGCGTTGGCGACGCCCGTCACGGCGTCGGTCGTGCCGGGGCCCGCGGTGACGACCGCGCATCCGGGCTTGCCGGTGATGCGCGCGTAGCCGTCGGCGGCGTGGGCGGCGACCTGTTCGTGGCGTACGTCGACGACCTCTATGCCTTCGTCGACGCAGCCGTCGTAGATGTCGATGATGTGGCCGCCGCACAGGGTGTAGATGACCTCCACACCCTCGGCTTTGAGTGCCTTGGCGACCAAGTGCCCACCGGAGATGAGGTTCTGGCTGTTGTCGTCGGGCATGGCGAAGTCCTGTCCCTTCGTAGGGGATCGGGCACGCGAACGTGCACTTCAGGCACGGTTCGCGCACTGCTCGTGGCTGCCGTCGCGGTTGATTGCATACAGTCGACGAATACTGTATGAAGCTTGTTATCCCGCATCCGGTGGGTGGTGTCCAGGGGGCGTGCGGCACTTTTGAGGCAGGAGCCGGAATGGACCTGTACGAGCACCAGGCAAGGCAACTCTTCGAGGACCACGGCATCTTGGTGCCGCGGGCCGAGGTCACCGACTCGTCCAAGGAGGCGCGCGAGATCGCCCGCAGGCTGGGCGGGCGCGTCGTCGTCAAGGCGCAGGTGAAGACCGGTGGA
Source organism: Streptomyces pseudoechinosporeus (assembly GCF_054783935.1). NCBI lineage: Bacteria > Bacillati > Actinomycetota > Actinomycetes > Kitasatosporales > Streptomycetaceae > Streptomyces > Streptomyces pseudoechinosporeus. Next base: position 82,201 of record NZ_BAAGPS010000017.1, on the reverse strand, counting down.
CGCGGCAAGGCGGGCGGCGTGAAGCTCGCCGCCGACCCGGCCGCCGCCGAACTGACGGCACGCCAGATCCTCGGCATGGAGATCAAGGGCCACACCGTCGGCAAGGTGATGCTGGCCCAGCCGGTCGACATCGAGAGCGAGTTCTACATCGGTTACGTACTCGACCGCGCCGCCGGCCGCTTCCTCGCGATCGCCTCGGCCGAGGGCGGCATGGAGATCGAGGAGGTGGCCGCCACCAGGCCCCAGGCCGTGGCGCGCGTCCCCGTCGACCCGGCCGAGGGCGTCACCTCGGCGAAGGCGGCACAGATCGCCGAGGCGGCCGGACTGCCTCCGCAGACCGTCGATGTCCTCGTACGGCTCTGGGAGGTGCTGACCCGCGAGGACGCCGTACTCGTCGAGGTCAATCCCCTCGTGCGTACCACCCAAGGGCAGATCCTCGCCCTCGACGGCAAGGTCACGCTCGACGACAACGCCCGCTTCCGGCAGGCCCGTTGGGGCGAACAGGAGTCGGCGCACGACGACCCGCTGGAGGCTGCGGCAGCCGCGAAGGGCCTCAACTACGTGAAGCTGGACGGCGAGGTCGGCATCATCGGCAACGGCGCGGGCCTCGTCATGTCGACCCTCGACGTGGTCGCCGGCTGCGGGGCGGCCCCCGCCAACTTCCTCGACATCGGCGGCGGGGCGAGTGCCCAGATCATGGCCGACGGCCTCTCCGTCATCCTCTCCGACCCGGCCGTGAAATCCGTCTTCGTCAATGTCTTCGGCGGCATCACCGCCTGCGACGCGGTCGCCGAGGGCATCGTGCAGGCCCTGGAAACCGTCCAGTTGACCAAACCACTGGTCGTACGCCTCGACGGAAACAACGCCGTACGCGGCCGCGCGATCCTCGACGGCCGCGCGCACCCCCTGGTCCAGCAGGCCGCCACCATGGACGGCGCCGCGCGCCGCGCCGCCGAACTCGCCAACGCCGGCTGAAGGAGCGGAACATGGCTATCTACCTCACCAAGGAGAGCAAGATCCTCGTCCAGGGCATGACAGGCGGCGAGGGCATGAAGCACACCCGGCGCATGCTCGCGGCCGGCACCGACGTCGTCGGCGGCGTCAACCCGCGCAAGGCCGGGCAGACCGTCGACTTCGACGACCGTGCTGTGCCCGTCTTCGGCTCCGTACGGGAAGGAATCGAGGCGACCGGCGCCGACGTCACCGTCGTCTTCGTCCCACCAGCCTTCACCAAAGCGGCAGTTGTGGAGGCCACCGACGCAGGCATCGGACTCGCCGTGGTCATCACGGAGGGCGTCCCCGTCCACGACTCGGTCGCCTTCACCACGTACGCGAAGGCGAAAGGCACCCGGATCATCGGCCCCAACTGCCCGGGCCTGATCACCCCCGGACAGTCCAACGCGGGCATCATCCCCGCCGACATCACCAAGCCCGGACGCATCGGCCTCGTGTCCAAGTCCGGCACGCTCACCTACCAACTCATGTACGAACTCCGCGACATCGGCTTCTCGACCTGCGTGGGCATCGGCGGCGATCCCGTGGTCGGCACGACGCACATCGACTGCCTGGCGGCTTTCGAAGCAGATCCCGACACCGAACTCGTCGTGTTGATCGGAGAGATCGGCGGAGACGCGGAGGAACGAGCGGCCGCGTACATCCGGGAGCACGTCACCAAGCCCGTCGTCGGCTACATCGCAGGCTTCACCGCGCCCGAGGGCAAGACGATGGGCCACGCGGGCGCGATCGTGTCCGGTTCGTCCGGCACGGCACAGGCGAAGAAGGAGGCGCTGGAGGCGGTCGGGGTGCGCGTGGGTGGTACGCCGACTGAGACGGCGCAACTGGTACTCACCGTACTGGCAGCGGAGGCGTGACGTCACTCATAGTTGGCCAGTGGTGACTTTCCGACATCGTCGCCTCACTCACCGCCCCCGACTGTGCACCGAGAGCGGAGCAAACCGAATGGCATCCACCCTCACCCTCAAATCAGGCACGTCCTGGACCGACGCCTGGCAGCGTTGCCTCGCCGTGGCCCCCGAGGCGTTCCGGGACGACCGTGTCCTCAACCTCTGGAACGCCGCCTGGCAGGCGGACGGCCGGGCCTTGCCCGCCACCAGCCCCGTCGACGGCAGCCCGATCGCCGGCCCGCCGCGCCTCGACGCCGCCACCGCCCGGCAGGCCGTACGCGCCTGTCTCGACCAGCACCGCGCCTGGCGCCACGTACCCCTGGACGAACGCCGGTGCCGCGTCGCGGCCACCCTCGACGCCCTCACCCAGCACCGCGAACTCCTCGCACTCCTCCTCGTCTGGGAGATCGGCAAGCCCTGGCGGCTGGCGCAGGCGGACGTCGACCGGGCTGTCGACGGCGTGCGCTGGTACGTCGACGGAATCGAGCCCATGCTCGAGGACCGGACCCCCCTGGACGGCCCGGTGTCCAACATCGCGAGCTGGAACTACCCGATGAGCGTGCTCGTTCACGCAGTACTGGTACAGGCATTGGCAGGGAACGCGGTCATCGCCAAGACCCCGACCGACGGCGGCGTCGCGTGTCTCACCCTGGCCTGCGCGCTCGCCGCACGCGAAGGGATTCCCGTCACCCTCGTCAGCGGCAGCGGAGGCGAGCTGTCGGAGGCGCTCGTGCGCGCGCCCGAGATCGGCTGTGTCTCCTTCGTCGGCGGTCGCGACACGGGCGCCGCGGTGGCCACGGCCGTCGCCGACCTCGGCAAGCGACACGTACTCGAACAGGAAGGACTCAACACCTGGGGCATCTGGAACTACACGGACTGGGACGCGCTCATGGCGGTCATCCCGAAGCTCTTCGACTACGGCAAGCAGCGCTGCACGGCGTACCCACGCTTCGTCGTCCAGCGTTCGCTCTTCGACGAGTTCCTCGCCGCGTACCTGCCGGCCGTACGCACCTTGCGGATCGGCCACCCGCTCGCGGTGGAGCAGCCCGACGACCCGTATCCGGAGCTGGACTTCGGGCCGGTGATCAACGCGGCCAAGGCGAAGGAGCTTCACGACCAGGTCGCCGAGGCCATCGACCGGGGTGCCGTCCCGCTGCACCGCGGCAAGCTCACCGACGCGCGCTTCCTGCCCGGCCAGGACACGGCGGCGTATGTCCAGCCCGTCACGCTGCTCAACCCCCCGCCGTCCTCTCCGCTGCACCACGCAGAGCCCTTCGGCCCGGTCGACACCATCGTCCTGGTCGACACCGAGGCCGAGCTACTGGCTGCCATGAACGCGTCGAACGGCGCCTTGGTCGCCACCCTCTCGACCGACGACCCGGCCACGTACGAGCGGCTGGCCCCGCAGATCCGGGCGTTCAAGGTCGGCCACGGGAAACCGCGCTCCCGCGGGGACCGGGACGAGCTGTTCGGCGGCTTCGGAGCGTCGTGGCGCGGCGCGTTCGTGGGCGGCGAGCTGCTCGTGCGCGCCGTCACCCAGGGCGCGGCGGGGGAGAGGCTGCCCGGAAACTTCCCCGACTACCACCTGATGCCCTGAGCCCCACGGCGTGACCGGGGGAGCTCCGCACGTCGTCGGCTTGCTGCGCCTGCTCGACTACTCGCGGTGCATCCCCCGGTACGCCCCTCCGCCCCATGCGCGGCCCGGATACGCAGGTGAAACGTCCTCCCAAACCTTGGTATTGTTGTCCCTGTCGCCGCGCGGAACACTCCCTGCAAGGCGGCAGACACCTGGTCCGGGTGGCGGAATGGCAGACGCGCTAGCTTGAGGTGCTAGTGCCCTTTATCGGGCGTGGGGGTTCAAGTCCCCCCTCGGACACGCACAGTACGCCCACCGGTGCTGGCCGACTCTCGGCCGGCACCGTCTGCGTTTCATGGTCATACGCCAGCCGCAGCCCGAGCTTCCGGTAGACCTCGGCCTTGTCAGCGGGATCCGCCCGGCGCCGCGGAGTAGGTGGATGCGTTCGGCCTCGTCGAGCCGCAGTGCCTGCGCGATGCCGTCGATGACGCTGTCGGAGACGCCGGTGGCGTTGCCGCGTTCCAGCCGGGTGTAGTACTCGCTGGAGATGCCCGCGAGCAGGGCGACCTCCTCGCGGCGCAGCCCGGTGACCCGTCGGCGCTCTCCGCCGTACGCGGGCAGTCCGGCCTGCTCGGGGGTGACCCTGGCCCGTCGCGTGCCCAGGAACTCCCGGATCTCCGCGCGGAAATCACCGCGGAAATCACCGCGGATATCGCGGTGGGTGTCGTGAGGGTCGTTTCTTCCCGCCATGCGCCCCACCCTACGAGCGCTTCCGCCGCGTTGGGGGTCCCTGTCAGTACCCCCTCTCATCAGGGACTCCCGCCGTCCCGTGACGACTGGTTCTGTTGATGGTGCACCGGCCCGCGGCGGTGTGAATCTCCCGGACAGGCGGTGCTTCCGCTGCCGCCCGTCTCCGGCCCCGCCCCACCTCTATCGGCGAGCTGTGGATCATGCCCACCGCCCCAGCCCGGCTCCGTCCGACCCGACCCGCCCATGTCTACCCCCTCCCCCATCCACTGCCCGGTCGGCCGCCGGGACGGACACCACGCATCGCCACCGCACACCGGGTGCCGGATCACGGCGCCTGAACCGCCTACGTACGAATGGGAAACCCCATGAGCAAGGTCATTCTCGTCACCGGTGCCGGACGCGGTCTGGGCACCGACATCGCCCGCGAGGCCCTCGCCGCCGGCCACCAGGTCGTCGCCACCGGCCGCCGCCCCGAACAGGTCGAGAAGGCCCTGGGCGGTCCGCAGGACAACCTGCTGGTCACCAAGCTGGACGTCACCAGCATCGAGGACGCCGAGGCCGCCGCGCAGGCCGCCGTCGACCGCTTCGGCCGCATCGACGTCCTCATCAACAACGCCGGGAACCTCTTCGCCGGCTACTTCGAGGAGATCTCGCCCGCGCAGATGCGCCGGCAGTTCGAGACCAACCTCTTCGGCCCGATGAACGTCACCCGCGCCGTCCTGCCCATCCTGCGCAAGCAGCGCGCCGGCCACATCATCACCATCACCTCGACCGCCGGCCTGGTCGGCATGGAGTTCACCTCCGCCTACGCCGCCTCCAAGTTCGCCGAGGAGGGCTGGATGGAGTCGCTGCGCCACGACGTCGAGCCGTACAACATCCACACCACGGTCGTGGAGCCCGGCTACTTCCGCACCGAACTCCTCGTGGACGGCTCCACCACCTGGCCCGAGCTGTCCATCGACGACTACGCCGAGCGCACCGCCCCGACGATCGAGGGCATGAAGAGCATGAACGGCCAACAGCCCGGCGACCCCGCCAAACTCGCCCGCGCCCTGCTGGCCATCGCCGGCCAGGACAAGCCGCTGCCGCGTTTCGTCGCCGGCGCGGACGCCATCGAGGCCGTCGAGGCCAAGGCGAAGGAACTCCTCGCCCAGGCCGAGGCCTCCCGCGAGCTGGGCGGCAGCCTGGCCTACGACGACGTACACGCCTGAACGACACGACACGACACGACACGACACGACCCGCACCCCGGCCGAGGCGGAGGCCGCCGCCGGGTGCACCTACGGCAGCTGACCCACCACCTGGGCAACGGCGCCTGTGCCGACAGCGCGCGGACCACCGAAGCACGGTCCGCCAACTGGTGGCGCACCGCACTGCTCATGGCACTCACAGGCCATGACCACCGACCGGGCTTGACGGCCACCACAACAAACCGGGCCTGACGGCCGCTATGACAAGGAATACCTGATGAAGCACGTATCACTGGGCGGGCTCGATGTCTCCCGCATCGGTCTGGGAGCCATGACTATGGCGGGCACCTACACCACGGGCGGGGGGCTCGATGACGCCGAGTCGATCCACACCATCCACCGGGCGCTGGACCTCGGAGTCACCCATATCGACACCGCCGAGATCTACGGCCCCTTCCACAGCGAGGAAATCGTCGGCAAGGCCATCAAGGGCCGACGCGACGACGTCGTCGTGGCGACGAAATTCGGTCTCGTCTCCCACGCCGGCGACGGCCCCGGTGCCATCGACAGCAGCGTCGGCAACGTGAAGGCCGCCGTCGAAGGCTCGCTCTTGAGGCTCGGTACCGACCACATCGACCTCTACTACCAGCACCGCGTCGACCCGAACACGCCCATCGAAGAGACCATCGGCGCGCTGGCCGAGCTGGTCGCCGAGGGCAAGGTGCGCCATATCGGACTGTCGGAGGCGGGCCCCGAGACGATCCGCCGGGCACACGCCGTGCATCCGGTGGCCGCGCTCCAGACGGAATACTCTCTCTGGACCCGCGACGTCGAGGCCGAGATCCTCCCGCTCCTGCGCGAGCTCGGCATCGGGTTCGTGCCCTACTCCCCGCTCGGCCATGGCCTGCTGACCGGACAGATCCGCACCGTCGACGACTTCGCCGATGACGACTGGCGCAAGACCAACCCGCGCTTCACCGGCGAGAACTTCCAGCGCAACCTGCGCATCGTCGACGAAGTGCAGGCCATCGGCGCCGAGATCGGAGCCACCCCGGCCCAGACCGCCCTGGCGTGGCTGCTGACCCGCGGCGACGACATCGCACCCATCCCCGGAACCCGCCGGGTCTCGCGCGTCGAAGAAAACACCGCCGCCGACGCCATCGAACTCACCGCTGCGCAGCTCGACCGCCTGAACAACCTCACGCCAGCCGCGGGCGAGCGCCACAACGAGGCGAACATGGCCAGCATCGACCGCTGACCGCCGGCGCCGCTGCCCTCTCTTGAAGGAGACGGATAAGGACTGACGCCCCGGCGAATTCCTGACCCGTCACATCCGTCATACCCAACCGAACCGCATCCGTTCACCCATTTCCCTGATCACTGAAAAGGTTCCTCATCATGTCCAAGGTTCTCCTTGTCGTGGGCCACCCCGACCTGTCCCAGTCGAAGGCCAACGCGGCGCTCGTGGACGCCGTCCGCGATCTGGCCCATGTCACCGTGCACGACCTCTACGCCACCTACCCCGACTTCCAGATCGACGCCGACGCCGAGCGGGCGCTGCTGGCCGACCACGATGTGATCGTCTTCCAGCACCCGGTGTTCTGGTACAACACCACCCCTCTGTTCAAGCAGTGGCAGGACACGGTTCTCACCCATGGCTGGGCCTTCACCATAGACGGATCTCCCTCGCAGCTGGCCGGCAAGAAGGCCGTCGTCGCCGTCACCGCCGGCGTCCCCGCCGGGCACTACACCCCCGAAGGCGCGAACAAGGCCACCCTCGAGACTCTCCTCAGCAACTGGCACGCGACCCTGCGGCTGTGCCAGTTCGACATCCAGCAGCCGATGGTCAAGCTGTACGGCACCGCCTTCGGCCTCTCCGACCGGGACCTGGCCACCGCCGCCAAGCAGTACAACGAACTGCTCGCCTCTTTCGCCGCCTGACCGCGCTCTCACGACACTTGCCAGAGCAAAACTTGTCATTACCCGCTCTGGTCCGGCCGACTGATCGGGCGGCTGCTCGGGCCGATGGATCCGGACGGCGACCCCGAAGAGTCGAGCAACGGCGTATGAGTTGGGTGGCTTGGGGTCGTGCCGCGACGCCGGGAACGTCGTTGACTTGGGCGGATCGACACGCGTGGCGCGTGGATCAGTCGGGTGTCTCGGCCGAGTCGGCCGGCTCGGCGTCGCTGGCTGGCGCGGACCGCTCGATGTCGTCGTTGGTCGCGGCCCAGCTGGCCAGGAGGTTCAGGGCGTCCTGCGAGGGTGAGGCGGGCTCGGCGGTGTAGGTGAGGAGGAACTGGCTGGGTTCGGCGCCCAGGGGGAAGGTCTCGAACGGCAGGTCGAGGTCGCCGACGACCGGGTGGTGCAGGAGCTTCACGCCGGTGGCGTGGATCCGGACGTTGTGGGCCGCCCAGCGGTGACGGAAGTCCTCGCTGCGGGTGGACAGCTCGCCGATCAGGTCGGTCAGCCGCCGGTCGTAGAGATCTCGGCCGGCCTCGGCGCGCAGCATGGCGACCGCGTCGCCTGCGACCTGGTCCCAGTCGCGGAAGAACTCGGTCGCGTGCGGGTCGAGGAAGATGAACCGGGCGTTGTTGGGCGGGCGTACCGGGTCGGCGTAGACCGGGGAGAACAGCGCCCGCCCGAGAAGGTTGGCGGCCAGGATGTCCCCGCGTCCGCTGAGGACGAAGGCGGGGGTGCCGGTCATCGAGTCGAGGACGCGCCGCACGGCGGGCCGTACGTGCGGCTGGGCCGGCCGGCGGCGGGGCGGGCGGGTGGTGCCGGCGCCGCGGAGCAGGTCGAGCAGGTGGATGCGTTCGGCCTCGTCGAGCCGCAGTGCCTGCGCGATGCCGTCGATGACGCTGTCGGAGACGCCGGTGGCGTTGCCGCGTTCCAGCCGGGTGTAGTACTCGCTGGAGATGCCCGCGAGCAGGGCGACCTCCTCGCGGCGCAGCCCGGTGACCCGTCGGCGCTCTCCGCCGTACGCGGGCAGTCCGGCCTGCTCGGGGGTGACCCTGGCCCGTCGCGTGCCCAGGAACTCCCGGATCTCCGCGCGGAAATCACCGCGGATGTCGCGGTGATGGGTGTCGTGAGGGTCGTCTGTGCCTGTCATGTTTTCCACCCTACGAGCGCTTCCGCACGCCTGGGGGTCCCTGTCAGTACCCCCTCTTGTCAGGGACTCCCACCGTCCCGGGCCAACCGGTTCTGTAGGCAGTGCACCGCGCACGGTGGTGTGACTTCCCCCGGATGCAGCGGCGTAGTCGCCACCGTATCCAGCCCTTCACCGCGGCGCCGTCGGCGCTGCGCTCCTCTGCAGCAGAAGGACGAACCATGCGTCGATACACCAAGCCGGCCGCCGTAGTCACGGCGCTGGGAGCGCTCAGCCTCGCGGCTTTCGGATCGGGGGCTGCGGACGCGGTCGGCACGGCCGACCGCACCACCGGTTCCGGGTCGCCGTCTCGAGTCACGGCGGAATCCGTCTCCTGGAACCACAGGACCGCTCAGGTGAACAAGCGCATCATGGAGCGCTACACCAGTGAGTACCTGCCCGGTCGCGATCCCGCTCTGGCGAGCAAGTTCGTCAGCCCGGACATCGTCGTGCACTCCGGCGGCCAGACGTGGCAGGGCCGGGACACCTATCTCGGCATTGTCGCCGCGAACCTGAAGGCGTTCCCCGACCTCAAGTGGACGGTGGAGGACATGCGGGCCGAGGGTGACACCGTGGCCATCCGCTACTCCATGACGGGCACCCACGAAGGACCCTTCGCCGGGGTCGAGGCGACGGGCAAGGCCATCCGCTCGGAGAGCATGGCCTTCTACCGCCTGGCTCACGGCAAGATCGTCGAGGAGCGCGCCCAGCTCGACATGCTCGGCATCCTCCAGCAGATGGGCGCCGTACCCGCCGCATAGCAGCGCTCCTCGGCGCGGACGGGTCCGCCTTGCCAGCCCTACGCCACACATCCAGAGAACCAATGAAACAGCGCATGATCGCCGTCAACGTGCATGGAGTCGACGCTGTGGCGGACAGCGCCATGCTGCGCGAGCGGATCACGCCCGCGATCCGTGACAACGGCCAGATCGCGGACCTCCGTCTCTGGGACGGCGTTCCCGGCCGCGGCATTGCCGTGCATCCCATGAACGTCCGCTCACGCGCCACCGACACCGCGGCCATCACTCGGCTGCGCGAACAGGTGGAATCGGATGAGCTCACGCTCCGAGTCGTGGCGACTCTGCCTGCCGATCAGACATCCGAGGCGTATCGACAGCTCGAAAAGAGTGGCTTGCGGGGACGGCTCATCCTCGAATTCCCGCTCGCAGCAGCCACCTGAGAGACACCGCAAGTGTCGTCCTTCAGCAAGGAGAGGGAAGCACGCCCGCCGACAGGGCTTCCCACCTGCTGGCCCGGAGGCGTTTCCGCTGGTGACGACTACACGGGTGCTGCCTTCAGGCATGACGACGAGTAAGGCACCTGACTGTCCGCCGATCCGAAAGGGTACAGATGTCCACTGAACTCACCGAGTCAGCTGTTCCTCCTCCCACCGACCCCTCTGCCGAGCCTCCCTCGGCGCCGTCCCGGCGCACGTTCATAGCGACGACCACCGCTGTCGGTGGTGCCGTCGTGGCCGGCGGCCTGATCGCGGGCACGCCCTTGCTCGGCGCCGACGAGGCGGCCGCTGCCGCGCCGCCGAGCGGGAGCGTCTCGCTGACCGTCAACGGCAGACGGCACACCGTCGCGGTCGACAACCGGACCTCGCTCCTTGACCTGTTGCGTGAGCACCTGGAACTGCCCGGCACCAAGAAAGGCTGCAACGCCGGTGCTTGCGGCGCCTGCACGGTCCTGGTCGACGGCCGCCGCGTCAACTCCTGCCTGACGCTTGCGGTGCGCCTGGAGGGCTCCGAGGTCACCACGATCGAAGGGCTCGCCCCCGGTGGCGAGGACGGTGAACTGCACCCGCTGCAGCAGGCGTTCATCGAAGAGGACGCCTTCCAGTGCGGCTACTGCACGCCGGGTCAGATCATGTCCGGCGTCGGCTGCATCCAGGAGGGCCACACCGGCTCCAAGGAGGAGATCCGGGAGTGGATGAGCGGCAACATCTGCCGCTGCGGCTGCTACGTGAAGATCGTGCGGGCGGTCGAGCAGACCGCCCGCGGGAAATGAGGCCCGGCCACCATGTATCCCTTCTCCTTCACCAAGGCTGCCGACACGCGCGAGGCACTGACCGCAGGCCGGCGCGGCGGGCGCTACATCGCCGGTGGCACCACCCTGGTCGATTTGATGCGTGAGACCGTCGAACGCCCCGAAACCCTGGTCGACATCAGTGATCTGCCCCTGCGCGAGGTCACCGTCACCGAGCGCGGGGGCCTGCGGATCGGCGCGCTGGTGCGGATGGCCGAGGCCGCCGCCCACCCGAGAGTGCGCGTCTCCTATCCGGTGATCTCGCAGGCGCTGGAGCTGAGCGCGTCCGCGCAGTTGCGGAACATGGCGACGATCGGCGGCAACATCATGCAGCGCACCCGCTGTACGTACTTCCGTGACGTGACCGCCGCCTGCAACAAGCGTGAGCCGGGCTCGGGCTGCGCGGCGCGGGAGGGCTTCAACCGCACCCACGCGATCCTCGGCACCTCCGACGACTGCGTGGCCACCCACCCCTCCGACGCCGCCGTCGCCTTCGCCGCACTGGAGGCGCGCGTGCATCTGCTGAGCCCGGACGGGACCGAGCGCAGTATTGCCTTCGCCAACTTCCTGCTGCGGCCCGGCAGCACCCCGAACCGCGAACAGGCCCTGCGCAGAGGCGAGTTGATTACCGCGGTGGAGATCCCGGCCCACCCGCGCCCGCTCAAGTCCGGCTACCTGAAAGTCCGCGACCGGCAGTCCTACGAGTTCGCCCTGACCTCGGCCGCCGTCGCGCTGCACATCCGCGGCGGGGTGATCCGCGAGGCGAAGGTCGCCGCGGGTGGCGTGGGCACCGTGCCGTGGAAGCTGCCCGCCGTCGAGGAACACCTCACCGGCGAACGACCCTCGGACCGGCTCTGGGCCGAGGCCGCGAAGAAGGCTTCCGAAGGGGCCAGCCCGCTCCAACACAACCGTTTCAAGGTCGAGTTGCTCCAGCGCACCGTCGAGCGCCAGCTGCGCATCGTAGGAGGTACCAAGTGAGCCCGCAGCCGCAGGCAGCCGTCGGAGCGCCGCTGTCCCGGGTGGACGGCCGGCTGAAGGTGACGGGGAAGGCGACGTACGCTGCCGAACACGACATCAAGGGCGTCGTCCACGCCGTCATCGTGGACAGCACCATAGCCCGCGGGCGCATCACCGGAATCGACACCCGCGCGGCCCTCGCCCAGCCCGGTGTCATCAAGGTCATCAGCCACCTCAACGCACCCAAGCTGGCCTACCGCGGCAACCCGGAGTCGATTGATCCGCCGGGCAACAACCAGCTGCGGATCTTCCAGGACGACAAGGTCCTCTTCCACGGTCACCCCGTCGCCGTCGTGGTCGCCACCACCCTGGAGACGGCGCAGCACGCCGCGAGCCTGGTGAAGGTCCGCTACGACGCCGCGAAGCCGTCGACCGACATGGCCTCCGCGCCGGCCGGTGAGCCCGTGACGTACGCGCGGGGCGACGCGGACAAGGCGTTCGCGTCCGCCGCCGTCCGGCTGGACGTCACCTACCAGCTGCCCCGCGCCCATCACAACGCGATGGAACCGCACGCCACCATCGCCCGCTGGGACGGCGACCAACTCACCCTGTGGGACAAGACCCAGTGGGTGCCCAGTACGCAGAAGGACCTCGCCGCCGTGTTCGGCATCCCGAAGGAATCGGTGCGCGTCATCTCGCCGTTCGTGGGCGGCGGGTTCGGCAACGCCATTCGCGCCTGGCCCCACATCGCCACCGCGGCGATCGCCGCCCGCGAGACCGGCCGCCCGGTCAAGCTCGTGCTGTCCCGCAAGCAGCTGTACTTCGGTACGGGCTTCCGGCCCGCCTACGAGTACCGGGTGCGCCTGGGCAGCGACCGGCGCGGCCGGGTGAGCGCCATGGTCCAGCACCTGAAGGCGGAGACCTCGACGTACGAGAACTTCACCGAAGGCGTCCTGCACGCCGGGCAGATGGTCTACAACGCGCCCCACGTCCGCCAGGACTACCGCACGGTGCCGCTGGACGTGAACACGCCGGTGTGGATGCGCGGTCCCGGTTTCGGCACCGCCGCCATCGCCATCGAGTCGGCGATGGACGAACTCGCCCACAAGCTGGACATCGACCCCATCGAGCTGCGCCTGCGCAACGAACCGGAGGAGGACCCGTCCAACGGGCTGCCGTTCTCCACCCGGCGGCTGCGCGAGTGCCTCGCCACCGGCGCCCGCGAGTTCGGCTGGAGCCGCCGCAACCCCAAGCCCCGCTCCACCCGCGACGGCGACTGGCTGATCGGCACCGGCATGGCCACCGGCATCATGGACGTCCCGCGGGGCTTCACCACCCAGGCCCGGGTCAGGCTGGATGCCGACGGCACCGCCCTGGTCGAGGCCGCGGCCAGCGACATGGGCCCGGGCACCTACACCTCCCAGTCCCAGGTCGCCGCGGACGCCCTCGGCCTGACGATGCGCAAGGTGACCTTCCGGCTCGGCGACTCCACCATGCCGCAGACCGCGCCCCACGGCGGCTCGATGACCATGGCCAACGTCGGCTCCGCCGTCCAGGACGGCTGCGACAAAGTACGCAAGCAGGCGATCAAGCTGGCCGTCGAGGACGAACGCTCGCCTCTGTACGGCGTCGACGCCGGCAACGTCGTGGTCCGCGCCGGACGACTGCACGTATCGGACGATCCGGCGCGCGGCGAGACCTACGGGCAGCTCCTGACCCGCAACGACCGCACCCACCTCGAAGTCCTCGGGTCCTACACCGCCGGCGAGGCCCGGTCCTCCATGTACAGCTACAGCGTGACCTTCGCCGAGGTCGCCGTCGACGCCCGCCTGGGGCTGGTACGGGTGCGGCGGATGCTCGGCGTGTACGACGCGGGCCGCATCATCAGCCCCAAACTCGCCGACAGCCAGGCCCTCGGCGGCCAGGTCGGCGGCATCGGCGCGGCGCTGCTTGAGCACACGGTCACCGACCACCGCGACGGCCGCATCGTCAACGCCGACCTCGCCAACTACATGGTCCCGGTCAACGCCGACATCCCCGACCTGCGGGCGATCTTCCTCGACGGCGGCGAGGACCTGGAGGCCGCCCCCATCGGCGTCAAGGGCCTTGGGGAAGTCGTCCACATCGGCGTGGCACCCGCCATCGCCAACGCGGTCTTCCACGCCACCGGCCGCCGCGTCCGCGAACTGCCCATCACCGCCGAGGCGTTGCTCTGAGCCGAGGCCCGATACGAGCCCCCGGGCGGCCGGTGTCGTGGTGAGACGGCCGCCCGGGGTGCTCACCCGACCGTTCGGCGGCTGACCATGCCCGGCCGCCGGACCTCTGGGCCGCCGCCGTGTCACTCCCCCCGACNCGACGACACAGCGGCGGCCCACCTCCCAAGAACCGTCGTCCCACGCCGTCTCACCCGGATCACACGGAGACCCGCCCATGCTGAACATCGCGGACACGCTGTACGACTGGTGCCGCGAGGCCCGCCCCTTCGCCCTCGCCACCGTCATCCACGTCAGTGGCAGCGCACCCCTGCCACCCGGCACCGCCCTCGCCGTGGACACCGACGGCAACGCGGTGGGCAGCGTCTCCGGCGGCTGCGTGGAGGGGGCCGTCTACGACCTGTGCCAACAGGTGCTGGCGGACCGCGGCACCCCCGCACGGACCCACTTCGGCTACTCCGACTCCGACGCCTTCGCCGTCGGCCTGACCTGCGGCGGCGAGATCGAAGTCCTCGTCCAGCACGTCGACCCCGCGGACCAGCCCCACCTCACCACGGCCCTCGAAGCCGTCACCCGGGGCCGGCCCATCGCCCTCGCCCAGATCATCGAGGGTCCCGAAGAACTCCTCGGCCGCACCCTCTCTCTCCTCGGCGACGGCAGCGCGTACGACGGAACTCTGGGCGGCGCGCGAGAGGACCGGGCAGTGGCGGCCCAGGCCCGTGCGCTGCTGCGGGCGGGGCGAACCGCCCGCGTCGAGGTCGGCGGGGACGCCGACACCTGCCCCGAACGGCTGTCCGTGCTCGTCCACACCCACGCGCCCCGCCCGCGCATGCTCATCTTCGGCGCCGTCGACTTCGCGGGTGCGCTGAGCGAGGCCGGGCGCTTCCTCGGTTACCGGGTCACCGTGTGCGACGCTCGTCCGGTCTTCGCGACCCCGGCCCGCTTCCCGCACGCCGACGAGGTCGTCGTCGACTGGCCGCACCGCTATCTGGAGCGTACGGAAGTGGACTCCCGCACCGCGGTCTGCGTCCTCACCCACGACGCCAAGTTCGACATCCCCCTGCTGCACCTCGCCCTCGACCTGCCCGTCGGTTACGTCGGCGCCATGGGCTCCCGGCGCACCCACGACCACCGCCTCGACGCACTGCGCGCCGCCGGCGTACCGGACGACCGGCTCGCCCGCCTGAGCTCCCCCATCGGTCTCGACCTCGGCGCCCACACGCCCGAGGAAACAGCCATCTCCATCACCGCCGAGATCATCGCCCACACCAACCACCGCACCGGTCTGCCCCTCTCCCGAGGCACCGGACCCATCCACCACCCCGCCACAGACGCCCTTTCACCAGCCGTACGAAGGGCCGCGTGACGACCCGACCGCAGCACCGCAAAGGGGATGCCGGTTGTGGGGGATCGCGGTATCGCCCTGCTCGGCGGTGACGGCGACAGCGATGTACGGCCCTCGCCGGTCGACGGTGTGCACTCGCCCGTCCACGCACTCACCGTGGCCGCGATGGGGATGCCGCTGCCGGACAACCTCGACCTCGAAGCGCTGTCCGCCGCCACCGCTGAGGCGGGCCGTTACGAGTTCCTTGCTGGTCGTGGCGCCGCTGAACGTTCCGGGCGGGACAGGATCGCCCGTCAGTCCGGTCGCGGTCCTGTGATGACCCGCCCTCAATTGGTCACCGTGCGTGAGAAGAATCGAGCGCACTATGGCCTATCTCATCATTAATCATCCATTTTCGTCCGTTATAGTCGAAGGCCGATGAGCGGGTTAATGGCGGGCTGAGTGAAGGAGAAGCGTGGACCGGTCCAGTAAGGAACCGATTCAGATGGCGCGTGCGACAGACGGCGGGGGACTCGCAGGTTCCCGTGAGCGGTTCCTGCAGGGCGAGCCGGTCGAGGCAGGTGTGCGAGACCTGATCTCGAATTCGTGGCAGCGCTGCCGGTCTCTGGGCCTGTCACCGGACCGCTGCGCGCTTCCCTACCAGGAGGATTTCGATCCGGACGGTCGGCTCGTCCGCGCGGCCGGCCCTGTGCTCGACCGGCTGCGGTCGAGGTTCGCGGGCGGCCGGATGAACATCGCCATCGCCGACGGGAGCGGGATGGTGCTGCAACGCCGCTTCGGAGACGAGTCCATGGCCAGAACTCTCCCGGAGTTCCAGCGTGTTCCGGGATTCGTGTTCGCCGAGCGGTTCGCGGGCACCAATGGCATCGGTCTCGCACTCGCGGAAAGGCAGCTCATCACGGTCAACGGTGCCGAGCACTTCGCCGAGCGCGGTCAGTCGAACGGCTGCCACGCGATCCCCGTCCGCGACCCGCTCAGCGGGCGTATCGAGGGCATCCTGTGCTTCGGCTATCCGCGCAGCGCCGCGGACCCGGTGCTGGACACCGTGATACGCATGGCGGCCGAGGCCATCGAATGGCGGCTGCTTGAGCAGAGTTCGGCGCGAGAGCGCGGTCTGCTGCGGACATACCTCGATGCCGGCCGCCGCGCGCGGACCGGCGGGCCGCCGGGAACGGGACACACCGTCAGGGTGGACGAACTGGCCCAGGGACTGCACAGCCGCGATAGGACAATCCTCAAGGAGAAGGCCACCGAGCTGATCTCCTGCGCGCAGCGGGCCGCCGTCGACGTGTCCCTGTCCGACGGGCGGCGGGTCACCCTCGTGAGCCGTCCGATGACGAGCGCCTTCGGAGTGGAGGGCATCGCCATCGAGGCCATCCTCCCCAGCCACGCACCGCGACAGCACCCCTCACCGCGACAGCACCTCGCCATCCCGCACCCGGCCGGCGAGCCGCTGAGCCGCCATGCCGAGCACGCCGCCATCCCCGTCCCCGGCGTCCCGCAACCGCGGTCGTCGTCCGGGCCCCTTCCCGTCGCCGCACCCGTCCGGGGTGCCACGGCTGTCGGCGCGGGCGGCAGGACCGACGACACCACCAACGGCATGACCCGAGGGCTGGTGATGGTGGGAGAGCCGGAAGTAGGGAAGTACGCCCTCGCGGCACGCCGCCGCCTGGAGCTGCTGTCCGATGCCAGCGCGGGCATAGGCACCACCTTGGATGTGCGCCGCACCGCCCGGGAACTCGCCGAGACGACCGTCCCGCGACTGGCCGACTTCGTCACGATCGACCTGCCCGAGGCCGTACTGCACGGCGAGGAGCCCGCCGACCCCCGTACCGACATGCTCCGTACGGTGGTCCACGGCATCCGTGACGACTTGCCCTTCCACTCGGTCGGCAAGCGGGTCGACTTCCACCCGACCACGCCCCAGCTGCGCTGTCTGACCAGCAGGCAGGCAGTGCTGGAACCCGACCTGAAGGCTGCCGCCGGCTGGCTCGCCCAGGACCCCGAGCACACAGAGCGGCTCCTCGCCCACGCCCACTCCCTCATCGCCGTCCCCCTGGTCGCCCGCGGCGTCGTCCTGGGCATCGTCAGCTTCTACCGCTCGCAGGACTCCGCCCCCTTCGGGGACGATGACCGTTCGCTGGCCCAGGAACTCGCGACCCGCGCCGCCCTGTGCATGGACAACGCCCGGCGCTACACCCGCGAACACGCCATGGTGCTGGCCCTCCAGCGCAGCCTGCTCCCGCAGGGCCTGCCCGAGCAGGACGCCGTCGACGTCGCCCATCGTTATCTGCCCGCCGAGTCCGGGGTGGGCGGAGACTGGTACGACGTCATCCCCCTCTCCGGCAGCCGTATCGGCCTCGTCGTGGGCGATGTCGTCGGCCACGGAATGCATGCCGCCGCCACCATGGGGCAGCTGCGCACAGCCGCACGCAGCTTCGCCGAACTCGACTTCAGCCCGGACGAGGTTCTCACCCACCTCGACAATCTCGTGGCGCGCCTTGACCGGGAGGCGAGCAGGGACGATCCCGATACCGACGCCGACGGCATCATCGGCGCGACGTGCCTGTACGCCGTCTACGACCCCACCTCGCAACAGTGCACCATGGCCCGCGCCGGCCACCCCCCGCCCGCGCTGGTCCGCCCTGACGGCGTCGTGTCATTCCCCGACCTGCCCGCCGGGCCCCCGCTCGGCCTCGGCGGCCTTCCCTTCGAAACCGCCGAGATCCACATCCCCGAGAACAGCCAGGTGGTCCTCTACACCGACGGGCTCATCGAGGACCGGCACCGCGACATCGACGTCGCCCTCGACCAACTGCGCGGAGCCCTGGCCCACCCGGACCGTTCACCCGACGACACCTGCCAAGCGGTCCTGGACACCGTGGCACCCGCCCGTCCCGGTGACGACATCGCACTGCTCGTTGCCCGTACCCACGCCCTGGCCCCCCACCGGATCGCCACCTGGGACCTGCCCGCCGACCCGGCCCGCGTCAGCGAAATCCGTGCCTCCGCCACCCGGCAGCTGACCGACTGGGGGCTGGACGAGGCCGCGTTCGCCGCGGAACTGCTGCTCAGCGAGCTGGTCACCAACGCCATCCGCCACGGTGCCGGGCCCATCCAGGTACGGCTGCTCCACGACCGCACCCTGATCTGCGAGGTTTCCGACACCAGCATCAGCGCCCCGCACCTGCGCCGGGCGGCCACCACCGACGAGGGCGGCCGTGGCCTGTTCCTCGTCGCACAACTGGCCCAGGCATGGGGCACGCGCTACACCCCGGACGGCAAGGTCATCTGGGCCGAATGCGCCCTGGACACGGTTTGAGCAGGGAGCTGCGCCCGGCGTAGCCGAGGCAAGTGGCGCAGCGGAGGCATGTGAGGCATATAGAGGAGAAGTCCGTGCATGACCCTTCCGACACCTCTATGAACCCACCCTCTGTGACCGCTCCCTCGCCCTTCGGAGCGGAACCTCTCGTCCGCATCCGCGGTCTCAGCAAGCGGTTCGGCGGGACTCGCGCGCTGGCCGGGGTCGACCTCGACATCCACGGCGGCGGTGTCCTCGCCCTTCTCGGCCCCAACGGCGCCGGAAAATCCACGCTCATCAAAGTGCTCGCCGGAGTCCACCACGCCGACGAGGGAGAGGTGACGGTGGCCGGGCACCGGCTCGGGACCCATGCCGCTTCCCGGAGCATGTCCTTCATCCACCAGGACCTCGGTCTTGTGGAGTGGATGACGGTCGCCGAGAACATCGCCCTGAGCACCGGGTACGCACGCCGCGCCGGACTGATCTCCTGGCGGCGGACCCGGGAGCGCTGCGCCGAGGCCCTGCGGATCGTCGCCGGACATCTCGCAGCCGACGCCCGGATCGCCGACCTCGCCCCCGCCGAGCGTTCGCTGGTCGCCATCGCCCGTGCCCTGGCGACGCGGGCGGAACTCATCGTCCTCGACGAGCCGACCGCAAGCCTCCCCGCAGCGGACTGTGCCCGGCTATTCGACGTACTGCACACCCTGCGCGACCGGGGGCACGGCATCCTCTACGTCAGCCATCGCCTGGACGAGGTGTACGAGGTCGCCGACACCTTCGCCGTCCTGCGCGACGGCCGCCTCGTCAGCCAGGGCCCGCTGGCGGGCTACAGCCCCACCCGCCTGGTGCACGACATCGTCGGCGAGGAACTGACCGGCCACCGGCCCGCCCCCGTCCCCGCCGACGGCCCGGCCGTCCTGACCCTCGACAACGTACGGACCGCTGGGGCCGGACCGGTCAGCCTGGAACTGCGGGCCGGCGAAGCCCTCGGCCTGGTGGGCCTCACGGGCGCCGGGCACATGGACCTGGGCCGCGCCCTCGCCGGCTCCCGGCCGGTCCTCGACGGGCGGGCACTCCTCGACGGCCGGCCGTACAGCCCTCGTACGGTCGCCGCCGCCGTCGGCCTCGGCGTCGGCCTGGTGACCGGCAACAGGCAGGAGGAGGGCTGCGCCGCCGAACTGACCGTACGGGAGAACCTCCTGGCCAACCCCCGTGCGGGAGACCTGCCGGCCTTGCGCTGGATCAGCCCCCGACGCGAGCGCGCCGAGGCCACCACCCTGATCGAACGGTTCTCGGTGCGTCCCCGCGACAGCGAGGCCCCGATCGCCACCCTGTCCGGCGGCAACCAGCAGAAGGTCATGATCGGCCGGTGGCTCCGGGTGGGCCTGCGGCTGCTGATCCTCGAGGAACCGACCGCAAGCGTGGACGTCGGCGCCAAGGCCGCGATCCACCGCCTGCTCGACGACGCGCTGGCCGCCGGCCTCGCGGTACTGCTCATCTCCACCGACTTCGAGGAGGTCGCGGGCGTGTGCCGACGCGCCCTGGTCTTCGTCCGCGGGGCCGTGACGGCCGAGCTGAGCGGTGCGGCCCTCACCGTCGCCGGACTCACCCGGGCAGCCTCGGCCGTGCCCGCTCCCGGAACCGTGACGAACCGATGACCGCATCCTCCCCCTCGCCCCGATCCCGGCTGGGCCGGCGGAGCCGGTCGGCCCAGCCGGGCGGTGGTGGCAGAAGCCAGCCGGGTGGGCTGGGCGGGCTGGGCGGTGGCGGCAGGGGCCGACGGGGCGGACCAGACGGTGGCGACAGGGGCCGGCCGGGACGAAAGGGCCGACCGGGCGGCGCGGGCCGACTGGGCGGGCACTTCATCGGCACCTACGGCCTCCTGGCCCTCACCGCCCTGCTCTTCCTGGTCTTCTCCGTCGCTCTGCCGCGTACCTTTCCGACCCTGAACAACATCTCCTCGATCCTGTTCAACCAGTCGGTCCCGGCCATCCTCGCGCTCGGCGCGATGGTCCCCATCGTGACCGGCAAATTCGACCTCTCCATCGGTTACGGCCTCGGTCTGGCGCACGTCATGGTGATGCAGCTCATCGTCAACGACGGGTGGCCCTGGCCGCTCGCCTGCCTCGCGGTCATCCTCGGAGGGGTGGCTGTCGGCGTCCTCAACGGTGTCGTTGTCGAGTTCGGCCGGATCGACTCCTTCATCGCCACTCTCGGGACCGGCAGCATGCTGCTCGCCTGCACCGGCTGGATCACCGACGGCGGCCGGATCATCCCCGGCCCGCAAGGCCTGCCGGCCGCTTTCACCGACATCTATGACTCCACGTTCCTCGGCCTTCCGGTACCCGCCTACTACGTGCTCGCCCTCGCGGTCGCCCTCTGGCTGCTGCTGGAGCGCCTGCCGCTCGGCCGGTACCTGTACGTCGTCGGCTCCAACCCCCGCGCCGCCGACCTCGTCGGCATTCCCACCCGCAAGTACTCCGTCTACGCCTTCGCCGGATCGGGGCTGATCGTCGGCTTCGCCGGTGTGCTGCTCGCCGCCCAGCAGCAGATCGGCAACCCGAGCGTCGGCATCGACTACCTGCTGCCCGCCTTCGTCGGCGCCCTGCTCGGCTCCACCGCGATCAAACCCGGCCGTGCCAACGCCATGGGCACCGTTGTCGCCGTCACCGTCCTCGCCGTCGGCCTCGCCGGCATCGGCCAACTCGGTGCCGACTTCTGGGCGACCCCGCTGTTCAACGGTGGCACCCTGCTCCTCGCCGTCGGCCTGGCCGGCTACGCCGCCCGCCGCCGGTTGCGCACCGGCGCCACCGCAGCCCCAGAGTCGACGCCGACACCGGACGACACCTCCGGGACCACTCCATGACCCATCCTTCGACGCCCACTCCGTGACATCCGGCCGCATGCCCGCTTGTTCGCGCTGTCCCTCCGCGAGGAGCTCCCGTGCACTCCCACCGCAAGACCGCCCTCACCGTTTTCAAGGCCCGGTTCGCCCCCGGTGCGCTACAAGCCTCTCGGGTGCAACTCCCAGCGGTGGCTGGGAGAGGTCGACGTGCTCGGACGCCCGCGCGGCGGCAGCCGGCTGCCGCCGAGTGCACGGCTCCGCCGCTTGGCGATCGGAGCCCTCGCTCCCTGCGCGCGACTTCCTTTCGACTTCAGGCCCGCCCCTTCGGCTCACTCGCCTCCGCCGCTCTGCTGGCAGCGGCAGCAGTCCTGGTCGGCTGCGAACGCGGCTCGTCGACCGGACCCGGGGAGTCCACCGAGGGCCCGAGTGGTTGCCCCGCCACCCTCGCCAGGGCCGAGGCGGCCGTCAGGCAGGCCGAGAAGACCGACGTCTCCTTCAGAGGCCCGGCCGGCGGCCCCGCGGCGGTGTCCGGCAAGACCATCGTCTATGTCGCGCAGAGCATGACCAACCCCGGCGTCGCAGGTGCCGCGAACGGGGTGAAGGAAGCGGCTGAGGTTATCGGCTGGAAGGTCCGGGTGATCGACGGCGGGGGCACCCCCGCCGGCCTCCAGGCGGCACTGAGCCAGGCCGTGGCACTGAAGCCCTCGGGCATCGTCATCGGCGGCTTCGACCCCAACTCGACCTCACGGCAGGTCGCGCGGGCCAACGCGGCGCGCATCCCGCTCGTCGGCTGGCACGCGGTCGGTTCGCCCGGCCCCAGCAAGCGGCCCGAGCTCTTCACCAACGTCACCACCCGGGTCGAGGAGGTGGCGAGGATCAGCGCGGACTGGGTCATCGCGCGGTCCAACGGCAACGCCGGGGCTGTCATCTTCACCGACGCCTCGATCCCCTTCGCCAAGAACAAGTCCGAGCTGATCAGGAAGGAACTCGCCACCTGCTCGGGCGTGAAGCTGCTGGCGCACGAGAACATCCCGATCCCGGACGCGAGCAGCCGTACCCCCCAGGAGGTCTCCTCCCTCCTCTCGCGCTTCGGCAGCGAGTGGACCCACTCCGTCGCCATCAACGACCTGTACTTCGCCGACGCCGCACCCGCCCTCCGCGCCGCCGGCAAGCAGGGCTCCGGCCCTCCCTTCAACATCGGCGCGGGCGACGGCGACCCCTCCGCCTTCCAGCGCATCAACAGCGAGCAGTACCAGGCCGCCACCGTTCCCGAGCCGCTGTCCCAGCAGGGCTGGCAGATCATCGACGAGTTCAACCGCGCCTTCGCCGGACGACCCGCCAGCGGATACGTCGCCCCCGTCCACATCACCACGGCCGCCAACAGCGGCGGGGCCATGACCTGGAACCCGTCGGGTTACCGGGAGGCATATCGGAAGATCTGGGGCAATTGACTTGCTCTCCCCTCTTTCAGGAGGGAGAGCAAGTCAATGCGATACGAGACGGCAGCTCACCGGGTGGCGGCCGGTGCAGAAAGCCTGGACCCGGTCAGTCTGCGTACATTGCCGGAAAAGACGGCGGCGCGCTCCGCGTCGGTGAGGTCCATGGCCGCCAGGTCGGCGATCCCCGAGCGGATGTACCCGGGACCCTTCTCGGGGTCGTACGGCGAGTCGGAGCCGAACAGCACACGGTCCGGGCCGAAGAACTCCAGGGCGCAGCGCAGGGCGTGCGGGGCGCCGAAGAGCGCGGTGTCGGCGTAGAACATCTTGAAGTAGTCCAGCGGGCGCTTGGTGAGCGGATAACCGGTGACGTCCTCGCGCTGGTGGTCCGGGGTGCGTGAACCGAGTTGGTCCCATCCGGGGCCGACGCGGCCGGAGAAGTGGGGGATCATGCTGCCGCCGTGGTGGATGAGCAGCTTCAGGTCCGGGTGGCGTTCGAGTACGCCGCCGAAGACGATGCGGGCCATGAAGGCGGACAGGTCGTACTCCCAGCCGAAGGTCCACCAGATCTCGTACCGGGAGCGTTCCTCGGTGGGGTAGTCGGGCCAGGAGGAGTTGCGGCAGGGGTGGACCTGGACGAGGAGGTCGAGTTCGGCGGCGCGTTCCCAGAACGGTTCGAAGCGCTGCTCGTCCAGGGGGTGGCCGTTGACGTGGGTGTATATCTGGACGCCGAGCGCCCCCAACTCGCCGACCGCGCGGTCGAGTTCCGCGACGGCGGCGTCGACGTCGTTGAGCGCGACGGCCGCACAGAAGCCCACGAAGCGGTCGGGGTGTTTGGCGACGAGCGTGGCAAGGCCGTCGTTGCCGATGCGCGCATACTCGGCGGACAGGGCCGGACTGCCGAAGTCCTCCACGGGCGGGGCCGCCAGGTTGATGATCTGGCGGTAGCCGGCGAACTCGTCCATCTGCCGGAAGCGCACGTCCAGGTCGACCAACGCGGGAATGTTCATGATGCGCTTACGCAGGTTGGCCACGGCCGGGACGCCGTCGAGCGCGAACAGGCGCTCGGCGTAGTCGCGGGGAAGCACATGGCAGAAGGCGTCGATCTTCTCAAGAGTCTCGAGCATCTCAAGTGTCTCGGGCGTCTCGGGCACGCTGTTCCTCTCCAAGTGGTTGGTGGCGGCCGGGCGTTCATGGGGCGGGTGTCGACGACTCGCGTGGGATGAGGGTGGGCGCGTAGACAGCGGAGGCCGTCGGCTTGCCCTCGATGGACCGCAGCAGGATGTCGACCGCGCCGCGTCCGATCTCGCGCAGCGGCACGCGGACACTGGTCAGGGGAATCGGCAGGCGAGCGGCGAGCGGGGTGTCGTTGTACCCGACGAGCGAGAGCTCGCCGGGAATGCTGATCCCGAGCCGTCTGGCGGCTGCCAGCACACCGACCGCGGTGTTGTCGTTGACGGTCATGACGGCTGTCGGGCGCTCACCGGCGGGCATGGCGGACAGCAGCTCGGTCGCGACCCGCTCACCGCTCTCCATGGAGAACTCCGAGGGCCGGACGAGGCGTTCGTCCACCGTGATCCCCGCCTCCCGCAGGGCTGTGCGGTAACCCTCCATCCTGCCAACGGGGTTGGAGGCGTAGGGCGGGCCGGCGATCAACGCGATCCGCCGGTGCCCCAGGTCGATCAGGTGACGAGCAGCCAGATATCCGCCCAGCTTGTCGTCGCCGACAGAGGCCGGGCCGCGGCCGTCGGTCCGCAGCGCGAGGGCGTACGGGATGTCCCGCGCGGCCAGTTCGCGCACGAGGTCGCTCTGCGAGTCCAGCCGGGCCGTGGCGAGCACCAGCCCGTCCACCATCCGGTCCAGCAGCAGCCTTCCCTGGACGGCTTCGGCAGCCGGTTCGTCGTGGGTGATCGCGACGAGGGCGTGCAGCCCGTGGTCCCGGCAGGCTTCGGCGATCTCCTCGTACAGGATCGCCATCACCCCGTCCGAGAGCCTTGAGACGACCACGCCGATCGTGCGCGTGCTCTGTCGGCGCAGGCTGGCTGCCGCGGGATTGGGCGAGTACCCGATACGCTGCGCGACCTCCTTGATCCGGGCGGCCGTGGCGCTTCGCGAGAAGGGGTGCCGCTCGTCCATGGCGCGTGAAACCGTCGAGGCGTTCACGCCCGCTTCGCGCGCGACATCGGCCATGGTCGGGCGGCGTTGGCCGCCTCGTGCACGGCCGGATGCCTTGCCCTCTGATGCGGTCACCGGTTGCTACCTCTCTCGTCGGCGGCGGGCGAACTTTCCTGGCGCTACTGGGTTGACGGGCTCGTTCTGGCCCGCACATGATTGTGCATACGTAAGCGCAATCGATTGCATACCCAGTATCACACGCCGTCCCGGCGAAGACACAAGGCCTCGGCGGCATTTCGCAGAGAGGAGCGACCCCTTGTCGAGTCGCTCGGTGAGAACGCCTGCTTCCCGGCACCGTCTGAAATGCCGGAGAGCGTTGGGCGCCATCGTTTCCGCCACCCTGTTACTGGCCGGATGTTCCGGTGGCGGCAGCGACAACTCCTTCACAGTGGCGCTGATCGAGCCGGACATCGCCGCGGTTCCGCTGCTCGCGGCCGTCGACGCGGTCCGTGAGCAGGGATTCGACGTCAAGGTGGAGGAGGCCGCCGAGCCGGAACTCGCCATCGAGGGCCTCGTCCGCGGCGACTACCAGTTCTCGGCGGAGGCGACGAGCCCCGCGCTGATCGCGATGTCCAAGGGGGCGCCGATCCGGATCGTCGCCGATGCCATCGGCAACCAATGGGCGGTCTACGGCGCCCAGAACCGTGACAGCTGCGACCAGTTGGACGGCCGTCCCTTCGGGATCTTCAGTGAGGGCTCCGTCGCGACGGCGATGGTCCGGCAGTGGGTCAGCGAGGACTGCCGAGCCGGCTCCGAACCGGAATACCTGACCATCGGCGGCTCCGACGCCCGCGCGCAGGCCCTGCTGTCCGGCCAGATCGACGCGACCGCCCTTGAAGTGACCGACGCCATCACCCTGGAACGGGCCGGCGGAGGCAAGGGACTGCACCGGCTGGCGGACTTCAAGGAGGTCTTTCCCGGGCTGCACCCACAGACCGTGTACGCGAACGAGGACTATCTCGGCGAACACCGCAAGCCCAGCCAGGCATTCATCGACGCGCTCGTCGCGGAGCACCGGAAGATCAACGCGGACCCCGGCTACCTCGTGTCCCTGCTGAAGAAGTACCTGCCGGACGCCTACGACGACGCGACGGCGAAGGTCACCAGCCGGCAGTACGTGGAGGCCGGGCTGTTCGATGCCGCGGGGCTGACTCCGCGGAGCGTCCAGCGGACGGTCGACTTCTTCGTGGACGCGGGAATCGTCAAGCGCATGCCGGTCGAGGACGTGGCGGATCTCAGCTTCGTCGACCGCGCGGCGGCCGAGCAGGAACCGGCCGCGCAGGAACGGGGAGAAGGCGCATGACCGCTTCCGGTGTCTCCGCCACGACGCGCCGCCCCACAACCAGCCTGCTGCGGAAGGCAGTTCACGGCACCCTCCTCTACCAACTGCTCACCTTCGCCGTGTTCGCGACCGCCTGGGAGGTGTACGGGCGCTATTGGGGCGGCATCCTGCTGCCGCCCTTCTCCGACACGGCGGTGGCGACCGTCGAACTGCTCGGCGAGGCCGAGTTGTGGAAGGCGCTCTGGCTGAGCAACCAGGCGCTGGTCCTCGGTTTCGTCGCGGCCGTCGTACTCGGCGTACCGGCCGGGCTGCTGCTGGGGCGCTTCCGCACCGTCGAGCGCTACACCGACATCTACCTCAGCATTCTGCTGGTGACGCCGATGGCCGCCGTCATTCCACTGCTGGTGATGTCGGTGGGATTCGGGCTGCTGTCGCGGGTGATCCTGGTGACTCTCTTCTCGGTCGTCATGGTGATCGTCAACGCCCGTGCCGGCATACGGCAGATCGACGCCTCGCTCATCGAGATGAGCCGCACCTACGGGGCGTCAGAGGCTCAGATCTGGCGGCGCATTCTCATTCCCGGCGCCCTGCCCGCCATCATGACCGGCGTCCGGCTCGCGCTCGGCCGTGCCGTCACCGGAATGGTCATCGTGGAACTGCTCATGGTGTCGGTCGGGTTCGGCGGTCTCATTCTCGAGTACCGCAGCCTTTTCGAGGCGCCCAAGTTGTACGCGACCATCGTCGTCATTCTCATCGAGGCACTCGCGCTGATCGCCGCCGCGCGCTGGGTCGAGCGCAAAGCCACTCCGTGGGCGGCCCCCCGGAATTCCGCAAGGAGTACACGTGATTGAGATCCGAGGCGTCACCAAGAAATTCACCGGGCGGGAGGGCAGCGACGTCCATGCCCTCAAGGACGTCAACCTCACGGTCGGGGACAACGAGTTCCTCACCGTCCTGGGCCCGAGCGGATGCGGCAAGACCACCCTGCTGCGCGCGATCGCCGGACTCATCGACTGGGACGAGGGCGACATCGTCGTCGACGGCGAGCCCGTACGCCGCCCAGGTCCCGACCGGGCCATGGTCTTCCAGAACTTCGCGCTGCTGCCCTGGGCCACGGTGCTGGACAACGTCGCCTTCGGTCTCGAACTCCGGAGGGAGAGCCGCGCGGTCCGGCACGAGAAGGCAAGGGAGCTGATCGAGCTGGTCGGACTCGGCGGGTTCGAGTCGCGGCTGCCCGGCGAGTTGTCCGGCGGCATGCAGCAGCGCGTCGGTCTGGCCAGGGCGCTGGCCGTGGAGCCGAACGTCCTGCTGATGGACGAGCCGTTCGGCGCTCTCGACGAGCAGACCCGGCGCATCCTCCAGGAGGAGTTGTTGTCCATCTGGGAACGCCGGCGGCTGACCGTCGTCTTCATCACCCACAGCATGGAGGAGGCCGTACTTCTCGGGGACCGGGTGGTCCTCATGAGCCCGCGCCCCGGCCGGATCGCCGAGATCGTCCCCATCGGCATCCCACGGCCCCGCTCTGCCGACGTCGGGGGCCTGGAGCAGTCGCCCGAGTTCACCGCGATCACCTCGCGGCTCTGGGAGAGCCTGCGCACCATGCACCCCGACCACCGCACGTCTGCCCGGGCCGCGGCAACCCAGGAGGTGGCCGGATGACCGCCACGACCCCTGCAGCCCGCACGAGCGTACGGAGGAATTCGCGCGTCGCGGTGCCTCCGCCGCTGGTCGGGCTGCTGGCCGGGGCGGTCCTCTGGGAGGTGGTCGCGTGGTCCGCCGACGCCGCCTTCCTCCCGCCGGCCAGCGCCGTCGTCGCCCGACTGTGGGAGATGACCCTGGACGGGCTGATCCTCAACAGCCTGGCTTCCAGCCTCACCAACCTCGTCCTCGGGTTCGCGATCTCCCTCGTCCTGGGGCTGACACTCGGCGTGCTGATGGGTCGATACCGCCCGGTGGACGCCGCGCTCGGCGTCTACATGTACGCACTGCTGACGGCTCCGTCCCTGGTGTTCGCCCCGGTCTTCTTCTCGCTGTTCGGCCCGGGCAGGGCTTCCATCGTGGCCGTCGTGGTCATGTACTCGCTCTTCATCATCGTGATCAGCACCGCTTCCGCCGTACGAGCGGTCCCCGAGCACCTCACCGAGATGGCCCACCTGTACGGGGCGAACGAGCGGCAACTCCTGCTCAAGGTCGTCGTCCCCGCCGCCCTGCCGCTGGCCATGGCCGGCATCCGGCTCGGCATCGGCCGCGCGGTCACCGGAATGATCAACGGCGAAATGTTCATCGCCGTCGTCGGCCTCGGCCGGGTCCTCACCCAGGCAGGCGGCCGCTTCGACAGCGAGAGCGTCCTGGCCGTACTGCTCGCCGTCGTCCTGGTGGCCCTCGGCGCGGTCGGACTCGTTCAATGGGCCGACCGCCGCGTCAACGGCTGGCTCCCGCGGACAGCGCGGGAGTGACAGCGCCGCGGACGAAGCGGCAACCACCCGGGTCTACTTCAAGTCCGCCGTGACGGCGACGGGCCGGGGCACCGCGGCGAACGCCGACAGCGTGAACCACTCTGGTACGGCGCGGCGCAGCGCCTCAGGGCCGTCCACCTTGACCGCGCCGACACGCAGAGCCTCGGACCAGCTGAGGTCACCACGCCAGACTTCGATCATGCGGCGCAGGCCGGCCGTCACCGTTACCGTCACCGCGTAGCCGGGGTCCACGTTGCAGACGTCGGTGTCCTCGGGAGTGATCACCAGCCACCAGTCCCGAGTGCCCGTGGGGACGTCCGGGAAGCTGAAGCGGACCACCGTCCGCCCGTCGGGGACGGCCTCACGGACGACGTTTCGATGCAGGTCCCACAACAGCAGTTTCGGATCGAGATCCTCGTCGCCGATCTGTCCGATCCAGCGGGTGCCCCAGACACCGAGTGCCTCGATCACCGGCCGCAGTTCACGTCCGGCCGCGGTCAGAACGTACTGCACCTCTCTGCCGTCGGTCTGCTTCTCCACGACGCCGGCGCGCACCAGCTGGTGCAGCCGCTTGGACAGCAGCGTGGGGGACATCCGCGGCACACCGCGACGCAGGTCATTGAAACGTCGGCTGCCGAGGACGAGCTCACGGACGATGAGCAGCGTCCA
The DNA here is from genome assembly GCF_054783935.1 of Streptomyces pseudoechinosporeus. Taxonomy (NCBI): domain Bacteria; kingdom Bacillati; phylum Actinomycetota; class Actinomycetes; order Kitasatosporales; family Streptomycetaceae; genus Streptomyces; species Streptomyces pseudoechinosporeus. Next base: position 52,929 of record NZ_BAAGPS010000017.1, on the reverse strand, counting down.
GCGCTCGTCGAGCAGCTCCATCGCCTTGGCGACAGGGCAGAACTGGCGATACGAGGCCCCCATGCCGGGCAGAGTATGCCCCCGCCGCCGGACAAACCAGCCCAGCAGTAGCCGGACGGTGTCGAATGACGACGCTCCAGTACAGATCTGGGACTAGTAGACGGCATACCCCGTTCCTAGGCTCCGTGCCGTGGCGGACAACGAGTGCGGACAACGAGTTCGGGGTTCCCACAGCCGTCGTAGTGCACGGAAAGTGTCCAGAAGGAGTGCTGTCATGAGCGAACTGACCGACGCGGTCGAGGTCGACCGTGCTCTGAAAGCCAGGCACCGGGCGATGTGGGCGCAGGGTGACTACCCTGCCGTGGCCGCTGAGATCATCCCCGAGCTGGGTGAGGTCCTGGTCGAGGCGTGCGGGGTGCGCGGTGGTGGCGAGCGAAGCGAGACGGGGTCCCCCCGGGGCGAAGGCCGGGGGAGGAGGCTGCTGGACGTGGCGGCCGGCTCGGGCAACGCCGCGATTCCCGCGGCGCTGGCCGGGGCGAGCGTGGTGGCCTGTGACCTGACCCCGGAGCTGTTCGAGGCCGGGCGGCGACTTGCCGCGCAGCGCGGCGCCGAAGTGGTGTGGCGCCAGGCGGACGCCGAGGCATTGCCGTTCGGGGACGGCGAGTTCGACACGGTGCTGTCCTGCGTCGGGGTCATGTTCGCCCCGCATCACCAGGCCGCCGCCGACGAACTCGTACGCGTCTGCCGCCCGGGCGGCACGATCGGCTTGCTCAGCTGGACGCCCGAGGGCTTCCTCGGCCAGATGCTCGCCACGATGAAGCCCTACGCGCCGCCGCCCCCGCCGGGCGCGCAGCCCCCGCCCCTGTGGGGAGACGAGGACCACGTTCGCGCCCTGTTCGGTGACCGGGTCACTGACATCGAGACGCGTAAACAGACGGTGCTGGTCGACCGCTTCAAGAGCCCTGAGGAGTTCCGCGACTACTTCAAGGAGCGCTACGGCCCGACGATCGCCACCTACCGAGCCATCGCCGATGACCCCGCCCGCACTGCCGCGCTGGACCGCGACCTCGCCGAACTCGCCCGGCGATACGACCAAGGGGCGGGCAGCACGGCCATGGAGTGGGAGTACCTGCTGTTCACCGCCCGCAGGTCAGGTGATGAGGTGCATGCTTGACCCTGCGAACGGACGGGTGGCGGCGTCCGCGTTTCCCGGATGAGCACCGCCCGCCCTTCACACCCCTGGCCCAGCCGAAGGTGAGCAGCTCACACAGCAAGGAACCCTCGAATTGAACGACGTGTCGGCCTCCTACCAGCTCAAGCCTGGCGCGCCGGACTCTCCGGTGATCCTGCACGTGCCGCACTCCTCGCGAGCGATACCTGCGGATGTACGGGCCGGGATCGTGCTCGACGATCGGGCGCTGGAGCGGGAGTTGGACCACATCACCGACGCGCACACCGCTCGGATCGCGGCGGAGGCCGCCTCTCGTGCCACCACCGAGCCCTGGCGGTTCGTCAACCAGCTGTCGCGGCTGGTCGTCGACCCCGAACGGTTCCCGGACGAGCGGGAGGAGATGCTGGCCGTCGGCATGGGCGCGGTCTACACGCGGACCACACACGGGGAGGAGCTGCGGCTGACCGACTACGACGGACAGCCGCTCATCGAGCGGTACTTCCACCCGTACGCCGCCGCCATGACGGACGCCGTGAGCCAGCGGCTGGACGCCATCGGGCGGGCCGTGATCATTGACGTCCACTCCTACCCGACCGAGCGTCTGCCCTACGAGCTCCACGGTGACGGACCCCGGCCGCCCATCTGCCTGGGCCGGGACGCCTTCCACACCCCGGCCGATCTGCTGGCCCACGCCGAGAAGGCGTTCGCGGGCTTCGGCGGCACGGGAGTCAACAGCCCCTTCAGTGGGACGTACGCCCCACTGAAGTATTACGGGAACGACCCACGGGTCAGCGCCCTGATGATCGAGATCCGGCGGGACGTCTACATGTCGGAGCCGGGCGGCCCGGCCGGTCCCGGTCTCGACGCACTCGCGGGCGCGCTCTGCGAACTGGTCGACATGGCTGGTACGGCTGGCACGGCACGGCTCTGACGCATGCCTGCCTCCACCAGGAACGGGCTCGGTTCCCCGACCACGACACATACAGCCCGTCGCGGGTCAGCGATTGGTCGGGGTCCCGAGCCCCGCGCTCTCCGTCCACGGGCGCCACGGCGGAGCGCGCTACAAAGGGTGAACACCTCGGTCGCCGTCCTCCCTGTTGATCAGCGAGAAGAGGACCGCGTCACGCCAGTGGCCGGTTCTCTGGTACTACCGACGCATGGGGATTGAGCGGCTCATCGGCATCGACCTCGCCTGGGCGCAGGGCGGAGCCCGTGTCAAGCCCAACGAGACCGGCATAGTTGCCATCGACGGTCGCGGTGTAGTGATCGACTGCGACTGGACCGTTGGGCTCGAAGAGACGATGTCATGGCTGGCCAAGACAGCCGTCGACGGATCGACCCTGACCTTTGTCGACGCGCCGCTGGTCGTCGACAACCCAACCGGCCAGCGGCTGTGCGAGCGGGAGGTCGGCCAGAGGTACGGCCGTTGGAAGGTGAGCGCGAACAGCACCAACCAGAGCTCTCCCCGCCGGGCCGGAGTGCTATTGAGGGAGTTGCTGCAGGAGTCCGGCTGGGCCTACGACGACGGCAGGGGCGGGCCGCCGACGGGCGGGCTGGTCGTCTCCGAGTGCTATCCGTACACGGCCTTGGTCGGAGCCTGGGAGCTGGGCTACGACCAGGAGCGCCCCACGTACAAGCGTCGGCCGGCGCGAGTACCGACGGCGCAGTGGCGAGCGGTCCGGGCGGAGGAGTGCGACAAGCTGATCTCGCACATGGTGGGCCTGGCCACCACGGATCCGCCCCTCCTGCTCTCCTCCCACCCGATCTCCCGTCGGCTGCTCGATGAGCCCTCACCTCAGCGGGCAGTCGACTACAAGCATCGGGAAGACCTCATCGACGCGCTGCTCTGCGCGTGGACCGCCGCACTGTGGCATCGGCACGGACTGGAGCGCTGCCAAGTCCTCGGAGCGGACAGCCTCGCACAGCCCGGATGCGCTCCTACCATCATCGCGCCCGCCCGCCCCGAGCAGCGGCGTGGCAGCGGGGCGAGCTGAACCGAAGGGGAAAGCCAGCCGTTCACTGCGCGTCGCCATAGACAGAACCGGGAGCCCTGGCCTCCACCCGTCGCCCAGGTACCCTTGATCGCATCGTTGTCGCGGCCCGCCGGGCTTCCGCTCCACCTCGGTGGAGTCACGAAGGACATGCCCCCACCCGCACGAGTCATTTCGTGCTGCCTGGGGGATTTCCTTGCTGTTCCGCGCGTCCGCCGAAACGGTCGCTGTCATGGCTCTCGATGGTTCGCTGTTCCTGCACCTCACCGAGCAGTTCGTCCACATGCACGGTTACCGACCGGGCTCCTCCGAGGTCCGCTCCTGGGAACGGAGCATCCCCGACCTGACGGCCGCACTGAACGAAGCCGGGCTCGGCGACGTCGAAGTCATGATCGAGTACGCCCTCCCGCTGAACAGCAAGCGGGCGGACGCCGTGCTCGCCGGAATTCATCCCGTAACGGGTGAACCGTCATACGTCGTAGTGGAGTTGAAGCAGTGGAGCCAGGCAACTCCCGATGAGGACGACCCAGTCCTGTGCCATGTCGACGCCTATGCGCACCCCGTCCTCAACCCCATCGAGCAGGTACGCCGCTACTGCCAGTACCTCGTCAACTTCAACGGCGCGGTCGCCGAGCACCCACAGCGCGTCAGCGGAGTGGCTTACCTCCACAACGCCACCGAGTCCGGGGCGAGCGGACTGCGTGAGATCGAACTCGACGAGCGAGGGCAGCTGTTCACTGCCGAGCGCCGGGGGGAGTTCATCGCACATCTCCGTGCCAAGCTGAGCGACGAACACCCGGGTGCCAGCGCCGCCGACGAACTCCTCGCCGGCAAGACGGTCCCGTCCAAGCAACTGATGTCCGTCGCGGCCCAGGAGGTGCGCGAGCGCGAGCAGTTCGTGCTACTGGACGAGCAGCAAGTGGCGTACCGCATGGTGCTCAACGCCGTCCGCAGGGCGAAGCGGTCCGATCACAAGGAAGTCCTGATCGTCACCGGAGGCCCCGGGACGGGCAAGAGCGTCATCGCTCTCTCCGTACTCGGCGAGCTGTACCGGCAGGGCGTCCCCGCTCTGCACGCCACCGGCTCCCAGTCGTTCACCAAGACCATGCGCAAGGTCGCGGGCGCCCGCAAGCGCGAAGTACAGGACCTCTTCAAGTACTTCAACAGCTTCATGACGACCGAGAAGAACACCCTCGACGTCCTGATCTGCGACGAGGCCCACCGCATCCGCGAGACCTCGGCCAATCGCTACACTCCCGCCGCCCACCGCACGGGTCGCCCCCAGATAGAGGAACTCATCGACGTCGCACGCGTCCCCGTGTTCCTCCTCGACGAACACCAAGTGGTGCGTCCCGGCGAAATGGGCACCGTCGCGGAGATCAAGGCAGCTGCCGCCCGTAAGGGCATCGCCTGTCATGTCGTCCCGCTGGAGAGCCAGTTCCGCTGCGGCGGCAGCGACGCCTATCTGCGCTGGGTGGTACGACTCCTCGGGCTGGAGCCGGGCGGTCCCGTCACCTGGGACCCCGACGACCGCATGCGGCTCCTGGTCGCCGAGAGCCCGGAGGAGATGGAAGCCTTCCTGGACAGTCGCCGCGACCAGGGTTACGGCGCTCGCATGTCCGCCGGCTACTGCTGGACATGGTCCCCCGAACCCAAGCCGGGTCAGCCACTCCCGCTGGATGTCGTCATCGGTGACTGGGAGCGTCCCTGGAACCTGCGCGGCGAGCGTTCCGTCTCCGGCGCGCCACCGTCAGCCCTGTGGGCAACCGACCCGGCGGGTTTCGGACAGATCGGCTGCGTCTACACCGCCCAGGGCTTCGAGTACGACTGGTCCGGCGTCATCATCGGCCCGGATCTGCTCTGGCGCGGCGACCGCTGGGTCACGGACCGTACGGCGTCCAAGGACCCGGTGTTCAAGAAGTCCACTCCGGACGCCGACGTGGATCGGCTGATCCGCAACACCTACAAGGTGCTGTTGACCAGGGGCATGGTCGGCACCGTCGTGTACTCGACGGACCCGGAAACCCAGGAGAAGTTGCGCGAACTGGTGGGGGCGGAGCGAGAAGTGGCCGCGGTGTGAGGGCCACGGCCTGACGCCACCAAGGTAAGCCGCGCGGTCGTCCTCGGCTGGGCCTGCGAGCCGCCGACACCAGAGCAGACACCACGGCAGCCACCACCGCAATATTTCCGCCAACTGCCGAGCCCCACCGCAGCACTTCGAGCAAGAGGTGCCCGCACGAACGAACGCGTTGCCTAAGATCGTTCCTACCGGTTGCGGCCCGACGGGCTTCCTTCGCGAGGACATGCCCCCATCCGCACGAGTCACTCGTGCCCTGGGGGAACCACCTCGTGTCCATGCTGCTGCTGAAGTTATCGGCGCAGGATCTGCTCACTCTTGACGAACGACGCCGGATGGTGCCCCACCTCGCAGCACGGTGGCAGTACTTCCGGGGCTCCGAGGCCTCGGAGACGGAACGCTCTGCGTGGGCGCAGAGCCTGGTCGACCTCGCGGGGGACCTGGTCGCCGCCGACCGGGGCAACGTGGAGATGATCGTCGAGTGCGCGGCCACTGTGGAGGAGCCCGAAAACCACAACGACCTGCGCCTCATCGACGTGGTGCTCGTCGGCAGGCATCCCCAGACGCATCTGCCGTCGTTCCAGCTCGTGGAGCTGAAACGGTGGTCCACGGTGACACGGGTGGAGTGGGCCACAGCAGAGCTGGTGCACGTTGCGGGGATGAAGGACGCGAAGCGACACCCTGCGTTACAACTCCGCGACTCCTACCAGCTGTTCACCGGGGACAAAGGTCCCCTGAGCGGTCTCACCGTCGAGTGCGGCGGTTTCACTTACCTGCACAATGCGACCGATGACGAGGCGCAGCCCCTGTTGGGCGGGGACGCGCCCACGGGAGCGTACGCGCGCGTGTACACCAAGGACAGCCGTACCAGACTCCTCGCCGATCTGCGGCAACACTTCGCCGAGGACGGGGCCGACTCGGAGGCCGAACACCTCCTGCGCCGCATGAATCTGCGGAACACCCCGTTGCTCGACGCGATGATCAAGTCACAAGGTGAGGACACCGTCTTCACCCTGCGGGGACAGCAGAAGAAAGTAGCCGAGGACGTACTGGACCGGGTTGCCAAGCTCTTCCAGGACCCCGACCGGCCCGCGCTCGTCCCTGATGACAGACAAGCGGTGTTCATCGTGACGGGGGGCGCCGGCACCGGGAAGAGCGCAGTCGGCCTTCAGCTCAAGGCCGATGTCGAAGCCGCCGGACGTACGGTCAAGTACGCCAGCGGCAGCCGTGCCTTCAACGGAGCGATCAAGGAGCAAGTGGGCTTCACCCAAAAGGAGTTCAAGGAAAGCTTCGCCTACTTCAGTCACTTCGTGACACCTCCCGATCCGCCCCTGGACGTCCTGATCTGCGACGAGGCGCACCGCCTGCGTGACCGCACCACCAACCGCTACCTCCCAGCTGAGAAACAGGGAACGAAGCCGCAGGTGGAGGAGCTGCTGGACGCGTCCCGCGTCACAGTATTCTTCCTTGACGGAAGCCAGTCGGTGCGGCCCAACGAGGTCGGCACGGTGGAGCTGATCGAGGACGCCTCGAAGGCGCGAGGAATCCGCCCGACCCAGTATCGGCTCCGCGAGCAGTGGCGTTGCGGCGGCAGCGACGCCTACGTGCGCTGGGTGCACGCCGTGCTGGGACTCTCGGACGGGGAAGCGGCCAAGTGGACTCCTGACGGCCTGATGCACGTGGAGGTGGCCGACAGCCCGGAAGAACTCGAACGCATCATCAGCACCGAGGCGAGTGCGGGGGCGACGGCCCGCATGGTCGCCGGATTCTGCTGGCCGTGGACAAAGCCCCAAGGGAAGGGCAAGTCGAAATGGCTGGAGGCCGACGTCCGTATCGGAGACTGGCACCGGCCCTGGAACGCCGACAGTGACAGCTTCTGTGAGAACGGTACGGTGCCGCCGTCCAGGATCTGGTCCGTGCACCCGGACGGGATCAATCAGATCGGCTGCGTCTACACGGCACAGGGCCTTGAGTGGGACTGGTGCGGGGTCATTCTCGGCGAAGACATGGTGCGGCGTGACGGGCGGTGGGTCTTCCGGAAAGGCAAGGCACGAAAGGACCCGGAGACCGGGGTCAAGCGGGTCGCGGTCCCAGGCTCCTTCGATCCGAGGCTGAAGGGGAAGAGCCTCAGCGAGGAGGACTTCGCCCGGTGCGTCCGGCACGCGTACCACGTGCTGATGACACGGGCGAGCCGTGCCACGGTGCTCTACTCCACGGATGAGGAGACCCAGGCGTACCTCAAGACTGTGGTTGGCGATCTGGAGATCCACGGCCTGCGTCCCACTTGGGAAAACCTGCCTGTCGCAGCCCGGATCGGCCACCTGCCGCGCCCAAAACGTCGAGGGAAGCGTTCCGGTGGCGGGCGAAAGAAGCAGAAGGACAAACTCTCCGGGCAGCCCACTCTTTTCTGAGGAATGCCTGATCGCAGTTACTGAGCGACGAGAGAGGAAGAGTGGCGGGCTCGCCGGGCCCGCCACCGCCTGGCTCAGATGAGCAGGCGCGCTGCCGCCGCGAGCCCCGCCAACACGAGGTTGGAAAGGACTCCCGCGGCGGCGCCGACCAGGATCTCGCGGATCCACGGACGACGCGCAGGCTGGTACTCGACAGGATTCATGAAAGGCCACTCCCGGATCGTGAGTTCGGAATGGCAGGGACCGCCCTACCGGGCATCCGCCCTCACCTGAGTGAGGTCCACGTGGTGGATTCACCATTCGTCGCTCACGACCGTCAGACCGGCCCGCGAACTCCGCCTCGTACCCCTCCGGGAAGGTGCGCAGCGTGAAGTCACCTTACCGCACAGCTCAGTTGACGCCCGGCGGCGCATGGGCGAGCGGCGGCTCTCGTCCTGGGGTGGTGACCCCTGTGTGGAGGTTGCGTACCGGACCGACGCCGTCCACGTCCGCGACTCCAAGGAGATGGATGGGCCGCAGTTCTCCGTATCCGCCTCTAAGTGAGCGGATTTCATCGCATATGCGGCGGCCTGAGCCGCGTCCGTATCGCTGCAGTCCGCATGGCGAAGGCAGGAAACGTCGTCATGCAGACCGAATGTCTCATCTATCTCCTCTTCACTCCCTCTCCTCATGTCACACCCAGCGACTAGGATCTGACCCGGGGGTTTGACCAGCGGGGACAGTGCGTCCACGGTGGTCGGAGCGAGCGGATCGAGGAGCGGGGACAGCACATGCGGGAAGGCCGGTGGGCCACGGTCACCGAGTCCGAGTTCGATCATGAGCGCCGCGGCCTGGAGGCCATCCGCGAGAAGCTCCCGGACTCCGACCCGTGGAGAGCCTGGTCGAACTTCACCTTCACCGCGAACACCGGCCATGTCCGCGAGGTCGACCTGCTCGTCGTCGCCCCCGGCGGCATGTGCATGATCGAGCTCAAGGACTGGCACGGCTCGGTCACCTCCCAGAACGGCACCTGGGTGCAGACCACCCCCGGTGGTCATCGCCGCCCGCACGGCAACCCGCTGCACCTGGTCAACAAGAAGGCCAAGGAGCTGGCCGGACTGCTCGGCCAGAACGGCAAGCGGGTCTGGGTCGGCGAGGCGGTCTGCTTCACCGACGACTCGCTGCGGGTGCGGCTGCCCGCCCACGACCAGAACGGTGTCTACACGATCGCCGAGCTGGTCGAGATGCTCAAGCAGCCGCCGCGCGACGAGCGGCGCCGGATCACCGCGATCGACTCCCGGGAGATCAAGACCGCGCTGGACCGGATCGGCATCCGCCGCAGTGAGGCGGAGTACAAGGTCGGCCCCTACGAGCTGGAGCGCCGCCCCTTCGACTCCGGCCAGACCTGGGCCGACTACGAGGCCCGCCACAGCGAGCTGCCCGGGCGTGCCAGGGTCCGCGTGTACCTGAGCGAGCGCGGCTCGGACTCCTCGCTGCGGCAGTCCGTGGAGAACGCCGCCCGCCGCGAGGCGGCCGTCCTGCAGCGTTTCCAGCACCAGGGTGCCGTCCCCTATCGGCAGTACTTCCCGACCGGGCACCCCGCGGGCCCCGCGCTGGTTTTCGACTACGACCGGCGGACGACGAAACTGGACGAGTACCTGGTCCAGTACGGCGAGAAGCTGGACATCCTCGGCCGGATGGCGCTGGTCCGGCAGCTCGCCGAGACCATGCGCTCCGCGCACGCCAAGCGCATCCACCACCGGGCCCTGGCCGCCCGTTCCATCCACGTCCTGCCCCGTCTTGACAGCGGCCCGGGGAAGGCGGTCGGCGAGGAGGCCGCCTGGCTCAGCCCGAGGCTGCAGATCTCCGACTGGCAGATCGCCACCCAGCGCAGTGCGGACTCCTCCCAGGGAGGCGGCGGGACGCGTCTGGCGCCGACCGCCCTGTCCGCGATGCACCTGGCCGACGACGAGGACCCCTACCTCGCGCCCGAGCTGACCGCGCTCCGCCCCGACCCGGTCTCCCTGGACGTCTACGGCCTCGGTGTCCTCACCTATCTGCTGGTCACCGACAAGGCCCCGGCCGCCAGCCAGGCCGAGCTTCGGGCCCGCCTGGAAGCCGGGGAGGGCCTGCGGCCCAGCTCCCTGGTCGACGGGTTGTCGGAGGACGTCGACGAGCTGGTGCAGGCGGCCACGGCGTACAACCCGGACCGGCGTCTGCACAGCGTCGACGACTTCCTGGAGATGCTGGAGGTCGTCGAGGACTCCCTCACCGCCCCCGCGTCCGCCACCACGTCCGAGACCGCCGACGTACCCGAGAAGGACCCGCTCGACGCGGTCCCCGGCGATGTGCTCGACGGCCGCTGGGAGATCCGCCGCCGACTCGGCACGGGCTCCACCAGCCGAGCCTTCCTCGTCCGCGACCTCCAGGCCGAGGCACGCAGGACCCGTCCGCTGGCCGTGCTGAAGGTGGGGCTGTCCGACAGCCGGGGCGACATCCTCGTCCGCGAGGCCGAGATGATGGGCCGTCTGCGCCCCCACTCCGGCATCATCCGCCTCGTCGAACCCGAGCCCCTGCACATCGCGGGCCGCACCGTCCTCGCGCTGGAGTACGTGGGCGACGAGCGGGACGACAGCGGGGAGCCGGGTGAGCGGAAGGCGTCCCGCCGCCGCGAGGAGACGGTGGCCCGCCAGATCCGCGACGACGGCCGGCTCCCGGTCGACCAGTTGGAGGCGTACGGCGACTACCTCTTCGGCGCCGTCGACTTCCTGGAGGGCGAGGGCATCTGGCACCGCGACATCAAGCCGGACAACATCGCCATCCGCATCCGCCCCAACCGGACCCGCGAGCTGGTCCTCATCGACTTCTCGCTCGCCGGATACCCCGCCAAGAACACCGACGCGGGCACCGACGGCTACCTCGACCCGTTCGTCGACGTCATCACGCGCGGCACGTACGACTCCCACGCCGAGCGGTACGCGGTCGCCGTCACCCTGCACCAGATGGCCTCGCGCGAGCTGCCCAAGTGGGGCGACGGCAGCGTCCTGCCCCGGATGACGGACCCGAAGGAGTGGCCGTACCCGACCATCGCGGCCGAAGCCTTCGACCCGGCCGTACGGGACGGGCTCGTCGCCTTCTTCCAGAGGGCTCTGCACCGCGACGCGAGCAAGCGGTTCCCCGAGCTCAAGCCCATGCGGGACGCCTGGCGCAAGATCTTCCTCGACGCCTCGCAGACCGTCCCCTCCAGCCACCGCACCCGGCACCCGGCACCGGCCGGTACGGGGCCCACCGCGGTCCCCGTCGCGGGCTCCGCCGCAGCGGAGGAGACCCCCCGGGGCGCCATCGCGGACGCCGAGCCGGAGACCGCGGACCAGCAGCGCGACCGTCTCGCCGCCGAGGTGACCCGCGACACCCCGTTGACCGTCTCCGGTCTCACGGGCGCGGCCCAGTCCTTCCTCTACGGCCTGGGCATCACCACCGTCGGTGAACTCCTCGACTACAGCCGCCGCAAGCTCGTCAACGCCCCGGGCCTCGGCGCCAAGACCCGCAACGAGGTGCAGAAGCGGCAGCGGGAGTGGGGCGAGAAGCTGCGCGGCACGCCCGTCTCGCCGCTCACACCCGAGGGCCGGGCGGAGGCGAAGGAAGAGCTGGAACAGCTCACCGCCGCCGAGTCCGCCCTCGTGGGCACCCTGGCGACGGCCGACGCAGCCGGCGGCCTGTCCGCCCGCGCCCTGCGCTCCGTCAGCCTCGACGCGCTCGCCACGATCCTCGTGCCGGTCGTCAACAACAACGGCTCCAACCGGAACAAGGCCGAGATGGTGCGGCTGCTGCTGCGCCTGCCCGACGAGCACGGCGTCCTGCCGGACATTGGGGTCTGGCCCAAGCAGAAGGACGTCGCCGAGGCGCTGGGACTCAGCGCCGGGCGCATCCCGCAGATGCTCAAGGAGGAGCGCAAGCGCTGGAAGGCCGACCCGGCCGTCCGCGCCCTGCGCTCCGAGATCCTCGACCTCCTCGCCGGTATGGGGCGGGTCGCCTCCGCCGTCGAGATAGCCGATGCCCTCGCGGTGCGACGCGGCAGCCAGCTCGCCGAGCGCGAGCAGCGGCGCGCGATGGCCCTGGCGGCGGTCCGCGCCGTCGTCGAGATCGAACAACTCGCCCCCGACGAGGCCGAGTTCCAGCACCAGCCCAACCGCAAGGCCACGGAGGAGGCGCTGGGCGCCGGTCTGCTGGCCCTGGACGTACGCGAGGACGACGCGCCGGACACCCCGACCGCACCCGGCCTGCTGGACTACGCGACGAAGCTCGGCCGTACGGCCGACCGGCTCGCAGGGCTGGACACGCTGCCGACGGCGGCGACCGTCCTGGCCGAACTGGGCGCGGTGACGGTGCCGCCCGGCGCCGTCGACTGGGACGACCGGCGCATGGTCGAACTGGCCGCCGCCGCGTCCCTGAACGCCGCCGCCACCCCGCGCCTGGAGATCTACCCGCGTGACCTACCGCTCGTACGGGCACTGCGGCTCGCGCAGGCCGGCCTCGTGAGCCGCATCCAGGGCATGCCGGAGGGCCGACAGCCCGGCCTGACCGGACAGGCCGTGCACGAACGGGTCCGCGCCCGCTTCCCGGAGCTGGTCGTACCGGACGGGCGCGGCGGCACGACCCACGAACTGCCGACCGGCGGCCCACTCACCAAGGCTCTGCGCGACGCGGGCTTCGAACTGTCGCTCAGCATGCACGAGGACGAGGGCATCCTCCGCTACCTGCCGACGCGGGTGGACGACGTCTCCAGCTACCTCACGACGGGTGCGTGGCGGCAGTCCACCCGTACGGGCGCGGTGACGCGGTACGCGGACGACCCGCAGCTCGCGGGCGCGGTACGCGCGGAGGAACGCCTGCTCGCGTCGGCCCGCCGGGACGGTTACCGGGTGCTGACGGTCGGGCAGCGGTCGGTGCGCCAGGCTGTGGCCGGACTGGGCAGCGAACGGCTGAGGGCGGAAGCGGTCTCGGTGACCGAACTGTTCCTGGAGGCCCTGCACGGACAGGTCACGCCCGGCACCAAGCCGACCTGGGAGACCCTGCTCAAGGCGGACGCCGCCGAGCCGGGTTCAAAGGGTGCGGTGCGGTTCACGGAGTACGCGCGGACGGCGTGGGGCTCGGTCGAGCCCCGGATCGTCGAGCTGCTGGGCAATGGCGGCGGTGGCGGTGGTGGCGGTGTGTCGGGTTCGGGTCCCGTCCTGCTGACGGAGGCCGGGGTGTTCGCCCGGTACGACGCGATGGGCGTCCTGGACCGGCTGGCGTCGGCGGCCCGGCAGGGCGGGCGAGGGCTGTGGCTCCTGGTCCCGCAGAGTGACCCCTCGCGCGAGCCCCGGCTCGGGCAGGTGGCCGTGCCGTACCAGGCCGGCCTGGGGGAGTGGATCCAGCTTCCGGACACGTGGGTGGACAACGCCCACCGCGGGTCCGGCGAGGTTTTGGCAAGTAGTGTCGAGGGAGACGCCAAGTGATCGACCGCAAGGCTCTGTTGGACGACCTGAAGCAGCAGGTCAAGGCGGTCGAGGCCGACCTCGGGCGACAGGTGAAGGCGCTGGGGGACGTCGGTACGCGGCTGAGGGCCGAGTACGACCAGGCGCGCAAGCTGGGGCGTACGGCGGCGACGTGGACCTCGTGGCTCGATGAGCGGGTCACTCAGGTCGCGGTGGCGTGGGTGCTGGGGACTGTCTTCGTACGGTTCTGCGAGGACAACCGGCTGATCCCGGAGCCGTACCTGACGGGGCCGGACGGTGACCGGCGGGAGCTAGCGGAGTCGCGGTACGACGCGTACGTGGAGTCGGACGACAATCCGACGTACCGCGGCTGGCTGGAGAAGGCGTTCGACGAGCTGGGCCAGGGCCAGGCGGGACGGCTCCTCTTCGATAAGCGGCACAACCCGCTGTACCAGGTTCCGCTGTCGCATGACGGTGCGCGGGAGTTGGTCGAGTTCTGGCGGGGGAGGGATGAGGCGGGCGTCCTCGTCCACGACTTCACCGACCCGCTGAACGAGGACGGCACGGAGGGGTGGGACACGCGGTTTCTGGGGGACCTGTACCAGGACCTGAGTGAGGCCGCCCGGAAGACGTACGCGCTGCTCCAGACGCCGGAGTTCGTGGAGGAGTTCATCCTCGACCGGACGATGAACCCGGCGGTGCGGGAGTTCGGGTACGAGGAACTGAAGATGATCGACCCCACGTGTGGGTCGGGGCACTTTGTGTTGGGGGCGTTTCGGCGGTTGGTGCGGCTGTGGGGGGAGGGGCAGCCGGGCATGGACGTGCATGAGCGTGTAGCGGCCGCGCTGAAATCGGTGCACGGTGTGGACGTCAACCCGTTCGCGGTGGCCATTGCTCGTTTCCGGTTGCTGGTTGCGGCGATGGCGGCGGGTGGTGTGCGGACGCTGGCGGAGGCGGCGAAGTACGACTGGCCAGTATCTCTGGCGGTAGGGGACTCGCTGATCAAATCCCGCCGCTCCCAGCAGGGCAACCTGTTCGGCGGGGTGGACGAAGACTTCGTGGACGATTTGGCTGAGTTCAAGTACGCCACGGAGGATGTGCACGAATATCCCGAGATCCTGCGGCCGGGGCGGTATCACGTGGTGGTGGGGAATCCGCCTTACATCACCGTGAAGGATAAGAAGCTCAACGAGCTGTATCGAGAGCTGTATCCGGCGTGTGCGGGCACATACGCGCTCTCGGTTCCGTTCGCCCAGAGGTTTTTCGAACTTGGCAGGCGCGGGGACGCCGAGGGGCGAGGCTATGGCATGGTCGGGCAGATTACTGCTAACTCGTTCATGAAGCGCGAGTTTGGGACGAAGCTCATCGAGGGCTACTTCGGGCACGCGGTAGAGCTGACCGAGGTCATCGACACATCAGGTGCGTACATTCCGGGCCACGGAACGCCGACGGTCATCCTCGTTGGCAAGCAGCGGGGCGGGGGCGCGCGATCGCCAGTTATTCGGACCGTCCGCAGCGTGCAGGGAGAGCCTTCCACACCGAGGAATGCCGAGGAGGGGTTTGTCTGGCGGGCGATCGTCGAACAGATCGATAAGCCCGGCTCGGTGGGTCAATGGGTGTCAGTGGACGACCTGAACCGCAAGAAGTACTTCGGCAGACAACCATGGATTTTGACTGATGGTGGGCTTGAAATGGTTGATCAGCTCAATCAAGCTTGCCGGTGCAAGCTTGCGGAAGTCATTGCAGAGATTGGAACGGGGGCGGTAACGCGCGAAGACAGTGCGTATATGGTCGGTGAGGGGCACTTGCGCCGTGCTCGGATCGAGAAGGAGCATCAGCGGCTCATTGTCGAAGGTACCGAAGTTCGCGACTATGTGGCTGACGATGCCACCATGTCGCTGTGGCCGTACTCGCCTGTTAGCTTGGAAGCAAAAGCTTCTGACGCAGTCAAGCAGGTTTTGTGGCCACACCGGAGGCTGCTTCGTGACCGAGTGGCTTTTGGTAAGACACAAATTGCTCGCGGATTGACGTGGTTCGAGTACTCGATGTTCTTCAAGGGGCGATACAAGGCGCCCTTCAAAATCCCATTTGCCTTCGTTGCCACGCACAATCACTTCGTGCTGGATCGGGGTGGGAAGGTGTTCAAGCAGTCCGCGCCTGTGATCAAGTTGCGGGAGGAGGCGAGTGAGGAGGAATATCTGCGACTGCTCGGATTGCTCAACAGTTCGGCGGCAGGATTTTGGCTGAAGCAGGTCAGCCAACCCAAGGCCGGTGGTGGTAATGGGCGTGGTATGCAGGATGAGGCGTGGGAGGAGCGATACGAGTTCACTGGTACTAATCTGGAAGAATTCCCGATTCCGTCTTCATACCCCACCGCTCTTGGTACGGCCCTCGACGCCCTCGCTCAGCAACTTGCCTCTACGAGCCCCGCAGCCGTGGCGGCCCAGGCTATGCCGACTTCCGACCTTCTGCGCGAAGCTCGTGTTAAGTGGGAGTCCACCCGCCGTCGCATGATCGCTCTTCAGGAGGAGCTGGACTGGCAGGTCTACTTCCTTTACGGACTCCACCGCGAAGACCTCCGCGTCTCAAGCGACCCCGAGGATCTGAGTATCCCCCCAATTGCCCTCGGGGAGCGCGCCTTCGAAATTGTTCTTGCCCGGCTTGCCGAGCGTGGTGAGGCGGAGACAGCGTGGTTTGCACGCCACAGTTCCACTCCCATCACGGAGATCCCCGCTCATTGGCCTGCCTCCTACCGCGAGGTAGTCCAGAAGCGCATCGATGCCATCGAGTCCAACCGCGCCATCGGTATGATCGAGCGCCCCGAGTACAAGCGGCGCTGGGCCACCGAAGGATGGGACGCACTCCAGGAGAAGGCCCTCCGCTCCTGGCTGCTCGACCGCATGGAGAACAGCGACCACTGGTTCGACGAGAACGGTCAGCCCGCCATCCTCACTCTGACCCGTCTCACCGACGCCCTCTCGCGTGACGAGGACTTCGTCTCTGTCGCCAAGCTCTACGCGCCCCGCAAGGAACTCGCGAAGGTCGTCGCCGAGCTGATCACAGACGAGCACGTGCCGTTCCTATCCGCCCTGCGCTACAAGCCGTCCGGCATGATGAAGCGCCCCGACTGGGAAGAAGTGTGGGATCTTCAGCGCAAGGAGGACGCTGCGCCCGACGAGCAGACCAAGCGGAAGATCCGGGACTCCATCCCCGTACCGCCGAAGTACACCCCCGCTGACTTCATGCGCGTCTCCTACTGGAAGGCGCGCGGCAAGCTGGACGTGCCGCGGGAGCGGTTCATCTCCTATGGGCAGACCCACGCCGCCACCCCCGAGCTGTACGGGTGGGCCGGCTGGGACCACAAAGAGCAGGCGCAGGCCCTCGCCACGTACTTCACCAACACCGCGCTGACCGCCGAGGAGATCACGCCGTTCCTCGCCGGCCTGCTGGAACTTCAGCCGTGGCTGTCCCAGTGGCACAACGAGTTCGACATGCTCTACAGCGGCTCCCCGGCGGACTTCTTCGCCGGTTACCGCCAGCAGCTACAGGGCGAGCACGGACTCACCGACGACGACCTCCGCAACTGGCGTCCCCAGGCCGCGACCCGAGGTCGTCGCGCCGTCGTGAAGAAGTAGCCGGAAATGACTCGGTGTTGTGCCCGAACGCCGATGCCGAGTCCGCCTGACGAGGGGCCACCGGGTGCGTGCCCGGGTGGCCTCCGGTCGGTACGCGCAGCTTCGCCCATACGGTCTTGCCGGGGGCGGCCGGGCGAGGGGTGACGCCCCAGTCGTCCGCGAGGGCGGCGACGAGGTGGAGGCCACGGCCGGACTCGGATGACGAGTCAGGGATCGGGGGAGTGGACGGGGGCTGCTTCTCGGCGCGGGTGTCGGTCACCTCGATGCGGAAGGTGTCCTCGGCCAGGGTGAGTTGGACATGGAAGTCCCGGCCGGGGACGTGGCCGTGCCGTACGGCGTTGGCGCTGAGTTCGGCCGTGATGAGAGTGAGTGTTTCGTTGACCGGGGTCGTGTAGGGGTGGCCCCAGGCGTCCAGGCGGTGCGAGACCAGTCGGCGGGCGAGGCGGGCGCCGCGCGGGGTCGGTGTGAAGCTCATGGTGAACTCGCGTTCGGGTGCGGGGTGTTGCGGCATATGCCCGTTGAGGGGAGTTGCTGACTTCATGCGGTATACGGTCCCGGACTCTGCGTAGCGTTGAACAGGAACGATGCGCTGACGGGTGCGGGCTGTACACGTGGGCGGTGCGCTTGTACGTGGTGTTGGCGTGACCGGTTCACGGGCCGTGCGTTGGGCGGGCGGAGTGCGGTGACTGTGATGGTCGTACGGGAGGAGTTGCGGCGTGGACGACGAGGTTCAGCAGCCGGAGTACGAGTTCGGGACTGGCATTCTCTACGTGTTCGGGCGGCAGTTGAAGCTGTTCCGGGAGCGGGCGGGGATGGACCGCGCGAGGCTCGGGTCGCTGACCGGGTATTCGGCCTCGACGATCGCGTCGTTCGAGCAGGGGAGACGTATTCCGCCGCCGAAGTTCATCGATCGGGCTGATGAAGTGCTGGACGCGGGCGGGGTGTTGAGCGCGAGCAAGGAAGAGGTGGCTCGGGCTCAGTATCCGGCGTTCTTTCGGGATGCGGCCAGGTTGGAGGCGAAGGCGGTGGCCCTGCATGTGTACGCGACCAAGGCAGTACCAGGGCTCTTGCAGACGGAAGACTACGCGCGAGCGGTATTCTCCATGTGGCGTCCGCTGCTGGACGAGGAGACCATCAACGAGCGGGTTGCGGCTCGCCTGGCACGCCAGGAGATCTTCTCCCGGACCTCGTTGCCCACCCTCAGCTTTGTCATCGAGGAGTTCCTTCTGCGGCGACCGCTCGGTGGACGGGCCGTGATGCAAGGCCAGTTGGAGCAGCTTCTGTTGCATGGGCATCGGCGCAACGTGGAAATCCAGGTAATGCCGATCGAGCGGGACGAGCATGCTGGGTTGGAAGGCCCCTTCACCTTGATCGAGACGCA
Source organism: Streptomyces pseudoechinosporeus (assembly GCF_054783935.1). Taxonomy (NCBI): domain Bacteria; kingdom Bacillati; phylum Actinomycetota; class Actinomycetes; order Kitasatosporales; family Streptomycetaceae; genus Streptomyces; species Streptomyces pseudoechinosporeus. The sequence goes on along the minus strand of NZ_BAAGPS010000017.1, from coordinate 34,807 downwards.
CGAAGGGCAGAGGATCGCTTACGTGGAGGCGTACAAGGACAGCCGTCTTTACACGGAGCGGAGGCAGGTACGGGAGCTCGAGGAGCAGTACGGCATCCTTCGGGCCCAGGCACTCACTCCGCGCGAGTCGCTGGCCCTCATCGAGAAGTTGCTTGGAGAGAGATGAACGCCCAACCGCTCACAATGCCGGTACCTGAGTCGGCCTGGTACAAGAGCAGTTACAGCACGGGCTCGGGCGGCGAATGCGTCGAGGTCGCCGCCCGCCCCGGCACGGTTCACGTCCGCGACTCCAAGGACACCACCCGTGCCGCACTAACCGTAGAACCCACGGCGTGGACCGCGTTCGTCGAGTTCGCGGCACTCTGACAGGGGCAGGGCCCTCGGCAGGCGTGTGCTTGCCGAGGGCCCTGCGCATGTCCGCCTCCGCAGCACCTTCAGCAGCCCTGGCGCCTTGCTCACCGGGTGTCGCGCCGGCGCAGGCTGCCACGGCGATCAACGTCCGCTCAGAGGGGCTCGGTTCGCGACGGCGGTCGCCTTCTCGGGCGACGATCGACATCGTGATGGACCCAGCCCGCGCGCCACCGTCACTCACATCACGAGGCCTCAACGGAGCTGACACAGTCCGGCCCTTGGAGCGCGGAGTTACTGTAGGTTCCTGCTATGAAACAGGGCAAAGGGATCGAGAACCCCGAATCGCGCTTCTCCGCGGTGCTGGTGAGCGCAGCAAAGCTTCCGGGTGTGCGTATCAACAGGGAGGCGTACCTCCGAAGTGCGCTGGCTCGCCAATGCTCCGAGGACGACATCCGAAGAGCGATAGAAGAGACCCCCGCCGCGGCGGGCATCACTGTCGAGGTTCTCGACAAGGTGGCCAACGACTCCATCCGCTACGAAACCGCCAAGGTCAGCGCTCTCTCCGCCGCTGCCGGCATACCCGGCATCATCGCCCTTCCCGCCACTGTGCTCGCCGACATGGCCCAGAACTTCGGCCACATGCTGCGTATCGCGCAGAAACTCGCGTACCTCTACAGCTGGCCCGATCTGTTCTCCGACGACGGCGATGACGTCGATGACGCGACCATGGGGGTGCTCACGCTGTTCTTCGGCGTGATGTTCGGCACCCAGTCGGCGAACGCCGCAGTAGGGAAAGTTGCGGGGATGATGGCGGAGCAGGTCGCCAAGAAGCTGCCCCAGAAGGCACTCACCCATGGGGTCATCTACCCCATAGTGAAAAAAGTCGCGGGCTACCTCGGTGTCAGGATGACGACGCAGTCCTTCGCGACGACCGTCTCGAAGGCCATCCCTCTCGTAGGGGCTGCTGTCTCTGGCGGGCTCACTCTTGCGACCTACCTTCCGATGGCCAAGAGGCTCAAGAGGCACCTCTCCAGCCTGCCACTGGCGGAACCGTCGCACCGAGTGATGGATGGGGAAGTCGTGGACGGCGAAGTCGTGGAAGACCACGGACCTTTCACCACAGCACACCCTGATCAGCACGGCGCGGACGCCACTGCCATCAAGCTGGAGGAACCTCAGTCCTGACACCGCAAGCGCACTCCTGAATGCCGAAGGGGTGGCCGATGCGGCGGGCGTCCTCGTCAACGCCGGGGCGGTGATCTGTTGGCACGAGGGATCGCTCGTCATCTCGCCTCGCTGATCACAGCGAACCGCGAATACCCGTCGGAGCACCGGACACCTGGGGCGGGCCAGTGTGACGATCTCCCGGTCGAAGAATTCGTAGAATCCCTCACCACGCTCATAAAGCGCATCGAATCCGTGGAGGCGTTCGTCCGACCCGATGAGGAGGGGATCGCGCTGATGGCCGACGTCGTCGAGCGGCGGGAACGCGGCCTGGGCCCCGAACATCCCTTCACGGTCGCGAGCCGACAACTGCCGGACGCCTACCGGTCAGGGCGATGGCGGCCGTAGTGCTTACGGCGGGACGGGAGCGGCCCGCACGGACGGTGCGCGAGGGTATAGGGCACGGGGTCGATGGGAGTACGGATGTAGGGTGCTATGCGCAGGCCATACGGGTGACGTTCAGTACGAGGGGGACGAAGAGTGCAGACGCCGCCAACCCGTCTGACCTGACCCGGCCGACGCCGTGAGCGTCGTTCCCGTCCGGTCACCGCATGACCAGTTCCGTCCTCGCCACCGGCCAGGACAGCCGGCCCGCCGCACCGGCCATCCGTACCCCTGAGCCCCGCCCCATCCCTCGGACCGGCCTCGGGCCTCGGCGGCGGACCCCGCACGACACCGAGTACGAGCAGCACCGACCACCGTCAGGGAGAGCGAGACCCGCAATGGCCCAGCCGCCCCTCCTCCGCGATGTCATCGACATCAAGGAGTCCATCTCCACCTCGGACTTCGTGCTGTCCCTCGCCGAGGCGACGACCCCCGAGGGCGCCCAGCACGCGCTCAAGGACTACGTCGTCACCGAGCGGCTGCTGGAGAACTTCGACGAGGCGCTGGACCTCATCAAGTCCGCGCTCGACGGCCACCGCTCCAAGGCGGCGTACCTGCACGGCTCGTTCGGTTCCGGTAAGTCGCACTTCATGGCCGTGCTGTACGCGCTGCTCAGCGGCGACCCTGCCGCCCGCTCCCGTACCGAGTTCGACCCGGTGCTGACCAAGCACGAGTGGCTGAGCACGGACGGCAAGAAGTTCCTGCTCGTGCCGTACCACATGCTCGGCGCGAAGGCGCTCGAACAGCGGGTGCTCGGCGGGTACGTGCACCACGTCAAGAAGCTGCACCCGGAGGCGCCGATCCCGCAGGTGTACCGGACCGACTCCCTCTTCGCCGACATCCGTTCCATGCGCGCCAACATGGGCGACGAGGCGGTCATCCGCGGCCTGGGCACGAGCGAAGGGGACGACGAGGAGGACGAGTGGGGCGAGGGCTTCGCCTGGACCCCCCAGCTCCTCGACACCGCGCTCGCCGCCGAGGAGAACCACGAGGGGGGCACCCCTCTCAACCTCCGTAACCCCTCCACCCCGGCCGAGCTGCGGGCCAAGCTGGTCAACGACGCCAGCACCAATCTCCTCCCCGGCTTCGCCAAGAACGCCGTCGAGAACGAGCACGGTTTCATCTCCCTCGACGCCGGCCTGTCCGTCATCGCCGAGCACGCCAAGTCGCTCGGCTACGACGGACTGATCCTGTTCCTGGACGAGCTGATCCTCTGGCTCGCCACCCTCATCCACGAGCAGAAGTTCGTCGCCCGCGAGGCCAGCAAGATCACGAACTTCGTGGAGGGCGGTGACGCCCGTCGCGCCATCCCCGTCGTGTCGTTGATCGCCCGCCAGCGCGACCTGCGTGAGCTGGTCGGCGAGGAGGTGTCCGGCGCGGCGGAAGCCTCCATCCAGGACACCCTGAACCTGGCCTCCGGACGGTTCGACAAGATCACCCTGGAGGACCGCAACCTCCCGCAGATCGCCCACGCCCGCCTCCTCAAACCGAAGGACGAAGAGGCAGCCAAGCTGGTCGACGCGGCCTTCGAGCAGACCAAGCGGGTCGGCTCCCAGGTGTGGGACACCCTGCTCGGCTCGGAGAAGGGCACGACCGGTGCGGACGCGGAGTCGTTCCGGCTGACGTACCCGTTCTCGCCGGCGTTCATGGACACCCTCGTCCACATCTCGTCCGCGTTGCAGCGCTCCCGCACCGGTCTGAAGCTGATGGGCGAGCTCCTCGCCGACCACCGCAACGAGATCCGCCTCGGGCAGCTGATCCCCGTCGGCGACCTCTACCCGGTGATCGCGGAGGGCGGCGACAAGCCGTTCACCGACAGCCTGAAGGTCGTCTTCGAGGCCGCCGACAAGCTGTACAAGACCAAGCTTCGGCCGTACCTGCTCAGTTCGTACGACATCACCGAGGACGACGTCGAGCAGTACCTCAACCGGCCGGACGCCATCACCGACCCCCAACGCGCCAATCGCTGCCGCATGTTCCTCGGCGACAACCGGCTCGTATGCACCCTGCTGCTGTCCGCGCTCGCGCCCAGCGTGCCCTCCCTGTCCGAGCTGACCATCCGGCGGCTCGGCGCGCTCAACCACGGGTCGGTCCTCGCGCCCATCCCGGGCGCCGAGGTCGGCATCATCAAGAACAAGGTCGCCGAGTGGGCCGCCCGGTTCCCCGAGATCAAGGAGACCGGCACCGACGCCAACCCCGGCGTACGGCTGGAGCTGTCCGGCGTCGACGTGGACTCCGTCATCGCCAACGCCCAGGTCAACGACAACCCCGGCAACCGGGTCGCGCTCGCCCGCCGCCTGCTGTCCGAGGAACTGGGCGTCGAACACGGCCAGTTGAGCGACCAGCTCAGCTTCGTGTGGCGCGGCACCGCCCGCACCGCCGAGATCGTCTTCGGGAACGTCGCCGACGAGGACGAGCTGCCCGACCACGACCTGATGCCGCAGGAGGACGGCCGCTGGCGTATCGCCATAGACCTCCCCTTCGACGAAGGGGAGTGGGGCCCCGTCGAGGACGTCAACCGGATCCGGCGGCTGCGCGAGCGCCAGCAGGGCGAGCGGTCCCGTACCGTCGCCTGGCTGCCCGCGCACCTGTCCGCGCAGCGCTTCGCCGACTTCCGGCGTCTCGTCGTCATCGACAAGGCCCTCGCCGACGAGCACCGCTTCGACACCCAGTACGCAGGCCACCTCAACGCCGACAACCGCAGCCGCGCCAAGGGCCTCCTCGAAACCCAGCGGGAGGCTCTGCTCAAGCAGGTCAAGGGCGCCTTCAAGCAGGCGTACGGACTCGCCCAGAAGCAGGCAGCCGACGTCGTGCCCGACTTCGACGACCACCTCGTGGCGCTGCCCGACGTCGACGGCCTCACCCTGTCCTTCGGGCAGAGCCTGCACGACGGCATCCGGCACGTCGCGGGGAAGCTGCTCGCCCACCAGTACCCGGCGCATCCCGACCTTGACCCCGACGCGACCGAAACCGCCGTCAAGCCTACCGACACCCGCAAGGTGTTCACCCACGTACGGGCCGCCGCCGAGGCCCGCGACGGGCGGGTGGAGGTCCCGGCCGCCGACCGCAAGCTCATGCAGCGGATCGCCGGGCCGCTGCGCCTCGGGCAGCAGAAGGAGGCGTACTTCGAGCTGTCCCGCTACTGGGCCGACCACTTCCGCCAGCTCGCCAGCGCCCAGGGTGTCACCGGGGACCTGTCCCTGATCACGCTGACCGACTGGACGGACAAGCCCGACCCGCGCGGCCTGCCCGACTTCCTCGCCCGGCTCGTCGTCGCGGCCTTCGCCGAGATGGACGACCGGGTGTGGGTGCGCGGCGGCTCCGTCCTCGACCCCGCGCCCGAACTGTCCGCGATCAAGGACCACGACGCGCTGCGCAGCCAGCCGCTGCCCGCCGAGTCGGACTGGGACACCGCACGGCAGCGCTTCGAGACGGTCTTCGGGCAGAAGCCGCCCGCCCTGCGGCGCGGCCGCATGGTCAACCAGTTCGCCCGCCAGATCATCGAGGGTGCCCGCGCCCACCGGGACCACGCGGCCGACCTGGTGCACCAGTTGGAGGCCCACGCCTCTTTCCTCGGCCTCGACCAGACCGCCGACACCGGACGGCTCGCCCTCGCCCGCCGCTCCCTGGAACTGCTGGACGCGCTCACGGCGGAGGCCGGTAAGGGCGCGGCCGGGGCGAAGAAGACCGTGGAGGCCCTCGCCTCCTTCGACCTGGGCGAGACCAGCGCCGACCGGTACGGCACCTCCATCAAGCAGGCCCGCAGCGTCGCGGAGGCCGTCGCCTCCGCGCCCTGGAGCACCCTGGAACTCGCCGCCGGACTCGGCCCCGAGGGCGAGGCGCTGCTCGACTCGCTGCGCAACGTGGCCCGCGACGACCAGCGGACCGCGAACCTGCGCGACGCCCTGGCCCGCACCCAGCGCGAGGTCGTCGCCCTGGTCAAGCGCAGCCAGGCCGCCGCTCAGCCGCCCGCGTCCGTCACGTCCCAGCCCACGGCCGACGACCAGGACCTGGGCACTCCGACGAGCGACCCGCGGATCCCCTTCACCCCACAGGAGACGCCCTCCTCGGGGAGTGGCACCGCGCGGAAGTCCGGATTCCGCCGTACGACCGTGGCACGGGCCTCCGCCGACATCCAGGCGGAACTGTCCGAACTGGCCGCCCGCCACCCCGACGCGACCATCGAGATCACCTGGCAGGTTGTCGAATGACGGACACCGTCGCTGCCGCCCCGGGCGCCGTCCGGCTCAACACCGCGACCGTCACCCAGTACCTGTCCTCGCAGTCGCACCTTGCCGCATCCCTGACGGGGGAGGACGGGCGGCGCCGGATCGTCCTGTTGCGGTCCACGCCCCAGTGGGACGGCCCCGCCGAACCCGCCTGGGGCGAGGGCCGAACCGCCGGTGTCGCGGTGGCCACCTCTCCGCTCGCCGTCCACGAACTCGTCCTCGACCACCTGGCGGGCCGTCGCCCCGGCCCCGCCGTCCTGGTCGTCCTCACCGACCGCGAGCAGAACGAACTCGACCCGGCGATCCTCGCCCGCGTCCACAAGCTGCGCATCGACACGGTCGACAGCTGGGACGTCGTCCGCGAGGCGTTCGGCGCCCGGCAGATCGACCCCCGGCTCAAGGACGTCAACTGGGCCGCCGAAGCCCTGCTCGACGCCACCCCGCCCGGCGGCTGGCCGTCCGTGCCCGGCGGCTGGCTGTCCCGGCAGTACGCCCTCATGGCGCTCGCCCAGCGCCGCCTGCGCCTCGGCCGCTACGACACCGAGGGCGGCACGCGACGCCCGGGCGACGACCGGCTCGACGCCCAGAGCCTGCTGCACTGGTCGACCCGGCCCGGCGCTCCCGAACGGCTGCTGGGACTGCGCGGCCCCGAGCGCACCGGACTGACCGACTTCCTCGGTGAGGAGGACCAGGCGGGCCTCGCCGGACGCGCCCTGCTCGCCCTCGTGGACGCCGAACGCGGCGCGGACGCCGCCGCCTTCGGCCTCGTATGCGCGGCACTGTGGCAGCACGCCGAGCCCGCCCCCGAGACGTACCAGGCCCGGGGCCGCGCCGAACGCTACTTCGGCGACCAGCCCCCGGCGGTCGGCGAACAGCTCGACGCCCTGGTGACCGTCTTCGGCCGGGCCGCCGAGGAGTACGTGACCACGCTGCTGGCAGCCGGACACCGTACGGGCGGCGGCGACGCCGACCAGGTCCGCGAGGCACGCCGTACCACCGGCACCGTGCTCGACCGGGCGGCCGTGCTGGCCCGCCAGTTCGGCGCGGAGCGGGCCGTCGCGGCGAGCCCCGTCCTGCGCGGCGGACTCGAGGCCCGGTTCACCGCCGTCGGACAGGCCCTCGCGGCGGGCGACACGGGAGCGGTGGCGGACGCCGTCCGGCGCCTGGAGGACCATCGGCTCGCCACCGAACCGGAGGACTCCGCGCGCATCGAACGCGCCCGCATGGGACAGCGCCTCGCCCGCTGGCTGGCCACCGACCCGCCCGCCGAATCGCCCACCGTCGCCGACGCCATAGCGCGCCACGTCGCCGAGACCGGCTGGACCGACCTCGCCCTGGAACACATCGAGGCCGGTGGCGACCCGGACCCCGTCCTCAAGGCCGCGTACGACACCCTCGGCACGCGCGTCAGGGACCGGCGGCGGGAGATCGACGCGGCCTTCGCGCGCTCGCTGGCCACCTGGACGGAGGCCGGCACCCAGCCCGGCAGCATGCTCACCGTCGAGACCTTCCTCGACCGCGTGGTCGGACCGGTCGTGCGACGCGGGGAGGAGCGGCGAGTGCTGATGCTCGTCCTCGACGGCATGAGCGCGGCCATAGCGAACGAACTCGGCGAGGAACTGCGCGCCTCCTGGGCGGAGTTCGACCCGCTGCCCGAGGGTGCCCCGCATCGTCGGGCGATGGCAGCCGCACTGCCCACCCTGACGGCGGTGTCCCGAACCTCACTCTTCGCGGGCACCCTGATGAAGGGCACCCAGGCCGACGAGAAGCGGCTCTTCCCCACGCTCAAGCTGTGGGGTGGCGCCCCTGCCGCCGTCTTCCACAAGGACGACCTGCGCACCGAGACCGCGGGCGACACCTTCGGCCCGGCGCTCACGGAGGCGCTCACCGACGGCAGGACCCATGTCGCCGTCGTCCTCAACGCCATCGACGACCGGCTCGGCAAGGAACAGAAGCTGGGAGACGGGACCTGGCGGGTGGATGACGTACCCGGTCTGCGCGACCTGCTGCGGGTGGCGGTGGAGCAGGGCATGGCAGTCATCGTCACCAGCGACCACGGCCACGTGGTCGACCGGCACGGCACGAAGGTTGGCACCGCCACCGACCCCGCGTCCGCGCGGCACCGCCTGCCAGGCGGCGGCCCGCTCGCCGAACGGGAGATCGCCCTCTCCGGACGGCGCGTGGTGTGGCCCGAACCCGGCGCGTCCATCGTTGCGCTGTGGGATGCGGACTCCCGCTACACCGCACTCAAGGCCGGTTACCACGGCGGGGCCTCCCTCGCCGAGTTCACCATTCCAGTGCTCGCCTTCCTGCCGTTCAGCGCGGAACCGCCCAAGGGGTGGCGGGAGTTGGGGGATCAGCGGCCGGTCTGGTGGGCTCCGGAGGAGGTCGCAAGGCCGCTGCCGGGAGAGCGTACGGCTCAGGCGGTCGGCGTGGCTCCCGCAGCCGCCTCCCCGAAGAAGACGACCGCGAAGGCCCAGAAGCAGCAGGCGGAACTCGCTCGGACGCACGACGCTCTCTTCGACGTCGAGCTGACTCCCGGAGGCGACGACGCCCTGCTCACCCCGACCCTCTTCTCCCGGACCGAAGCGCTCGTGAAGGCACTGCTCGACTCGGAGACGTACCAGGCGCAGCTCGGCGGGCTGGCCCGCAAGCCCCAGCAGGAGCAGGTCCACAAGGCGCTCGCCGCCCTGCTCGACGCGGGCGGCACCCTGCCCGTGACCGCACTCGCCCAGCGCGCGGGCATGCCCACCACGCGGGGCGACGGCTTCGCCGCGGTCCTGCGGCAGCTCCTCAACTACGACGGCGTACAGGTACTGGAAACCTTGGCCGACGGGCGTACCTTGCGGCTGAATCGCGAACTCCTTCGCATGCAGTTCGCCATCGACTGACCGCACCGGACCGGATGGGAAACTGGCAAGGTGATCGAGAACCGCACGACTTCCGTCTCCGCCGCGCGTCGCCGCACCGTCATCGACGCCTTGCGGCGCGGAGCCGTACCGGAGAGCGGGCTCGATCTGCTCGCCACCGGACTCGACCGGTTCGAGGGGGCGCTCGACGCGGAGCTGGAGGCGGTGTCGTCGGGTGGCTCGGTGTTCAAGGCCGTACGAGGTGAGTACGGGTCGGGCAAGACGTTCTTCACCCGGTGGCTGGGGGAGCGGGCCAAGCGCCGTAACTTCGCCGTGGCCGAGATCCAGATCTCGGAGACCGAGACCCCCCTGCACAAGCTGGAGACCGTCTACCGGCGGCTCACCGAACGCCTCACCACGGCGAGCTTCCCGCCCAGCGCGCTGCGGCCGGTGATCGACGCCTGGTTCTACGCGCTGGAGGAGGACTCCCTCGCCGCGGGTGCCACCGAGGACGAGCTGCCTCAGGAGGTGGAGAAGCTGCTCGTGGCGCGGCTCGCCGAGGTGTCCCGGCACGCGCCGTCCTTCGCCGCCGCGCTGCGGGGCTACCGCGCTGCCCTCGCCGAGGGCGACGAGGCGACGGCCGCGGCGGTGATGGCATGGCTGGGCGGGCAGCCGCACGTCGCCGCCTCCGCACGCCGGGCCGCGGGGGTACGCGGCGACCTCGACCACTTCGGTGCCTTCGGCTTCCTGCAGGGACTGCTCACCGTGCTGCGCGACTCCGGGCACGCGGGCCTCTTTGTCGTACTCGACGAGGTGGAAACCCTTCAGCGAGTGCGTTCGGACGCTCGCGACAAGGCACTCAACGCCCTCAGGCAGCTCATCGACGAAGTGCACTCCGGGCGCTTCCCCGGCCTGTACCTCGTGATCACCGGAACGCCCGCGTTCTACGACGGGCAGCAGGGCGTCCAGCGGCTCGCGCCGCTCGCCCAGCGCCTCGCCACCGACTTCACGACCGACCCGCGCTTCGACAATCCCCGTGCCGTGCAGCTCAGGCTCTCCGGCTTCACACAGGAGTCGCTGGTGAGCCTCGGCGTCACCATCCGGGAGCTGTACGCGGCCGGGGCCGAGTCACCCGAGCGGATCGAGGCCGTCGTCGACGACACCTACGTCGCCGATCTCGCCAGGGCCGTCGGCGGGGCACTCGGAGGGAAGGTCGGTGTGGCGCCCCGGCTGTTCCTGAAGAAACTCGTCGGGGACGTACTCGACCGCGTCGACCAGTTCGAGGACTTCGACCCGCGACGGCACTACAAACTCACCGTCGCGAGCAGTGAACTCACCGATGTGGAACGGAACCTGGCAGCCGCGGTGTCGGGCTCTGCTCCCTCCGCCGATGACATCGAGCTGGATGTGTGATGACCGCCGACGGCAGCGGACCCGACATCCTCGAACGACTCGACCCCGTCGTCCTGCACCACATCGTCAACACCCTGGGCTGGCCCGACCTGCGCCCCCTGCAACGCGAGGCGATCGCACCGCTCATGGACGGCGAGGACGCCGTGCTGCTCGCGCCGACGGCCGGCGGAAAGACCGAGGCGGCCTGCTTCCCGATGCTGTCCGCCATGACGCAGCACAAGTGGACCGGCACCTCCGTGCTGTACCTGTGCCCTCTCAAGGCGCTGCTCAACAACCTGGTCACGCGCGTCGATTCGTACGCACAGTGGCTGGGGCGGCGAGCGGCCCTCTGGCACGGCGACACCAAGCAGTCGCAGCGGCAGCGCATCCGCACCGAACCACCTGACATCCTGCTCACCACGCCGGAGTCCCTCGAAGCCATGCTGATCGGCGTCAAGACCGACCATGCGCGCCTGTTGGGCACCGTGCGAGCCGTCGTCGTGGACGAGGTGCACGCCTTCGCGGGCGACGACCGGGGCTGGCATCTGCTCGCCGTACTGGAACGGCTGGAGCGGGTCACCGGACGGCCCATCCAGCGGATCGGATTGTCGGCGACGGTCGGCAACCCCCAGCACTTGCTCAACTGGCTGCAAGGGGCTGGACAAGGGAAGCGGCCGGGCCGGGTCATCGCTCCTGACGTCCTCGGAATTACCCGCGCGCCCCAGTCCGCCGACAGCGCCTCCGCCGAGGAGACGCCCCGGCCCGCGGGCGAGGTGGAACTCGACTATGTGGGGTCACTGGAGAACGCCGCCAAACTGGTCAGCGCACTTCACCGAGGCGAGAAGCGTCTCGTCTTCTGTGAATCACGCCGACAGGTCGAAGAGCTCGGCGCGGCACTGCGGGCGCGCGAGGTGACCGTCTTCCTCTCTCACGCCTCCCTCTCCGCCGATGAACGCGCTCGCTCGGAGCAAGCGTTCGCCGAAGCGCGGGACTGCGTCATCGTCTCCACCTCCACGCTGGAACTTGGCATCGACGTAGGTGACTTGGACCGCGTCATCCAGATCGACTCGCCCGCGAGTGTCGCCTCCTTCTTGCAGCGCATCGGACGAACCGGTCGCCGCGCCGACACCGTACGCAACTGTCTTTTCCTCACCACGCGCGAGGAGACCCTGTTGCAGGCAGCCGGTCTGCTCCTGCTGTGGGCGCGCGGCTGGGTCGAGCCGGTGAACGCGCCGCCCGAGCCCCGGCACCTCGTTGCGCAGCAGCTCCTCGCCGTGACCCTGCAACAGCACAAGCTCGGCGACCAGCTCTGGCCTCAGCAGTGGAACGGGCTCGCTCCCTTCGACCGTTCGGCTGCGCCCATCCTGCGCCACCTGCGCGACGAGGGTTTCCTCGACGAGGACGGCGGACTGCTGTTCGTCGGGCCCGAGGCGGAACGCCGCTTCGGGAAGCGGCACTTCATTGAACTGACCGCGTCCTTCACCGCGCCGCCGCAGTTCACCGTCCTCTCCGGGCGCACGGAGATCGGCAGGACCGACCCGACCGTACTCACCGAGGAACGGCCGGGGCCCAGACGGCTGCTCCTGGGCGGGCGCAGCTGGCAGGTCACCTTCGTGGACTGGACCCGCAAGCGGGTCTTCGTCGAACCCGCGGACGGCGGTGGCGTCGCCAAGTGGATGAACGGCGGCATCGCCGGACTGTCGTACGCGCTGACGCGCGCCATGCGCGAAGTGCTGCTCGGCGCCGACCCGCCCGTGTCGGTCACCCGCCGCGCCGAGGCGTGCCTCACCGAGCAACGCGAGGCCGACGGGCCGGACACCGTCCACCCCGGCGGGACGCTGGTGACGCGGGTCGGTGACGACGTGCGCTGGTGGACCTGGGCCGGATACCGGGCCAACGCCACCCTCGCCGCCACTCTGCCGTCGATCGCCGACCCCGTACAGCGGCCGAGTGACTGTTGGCTGCGGCTCCGCGAAGACCTGACAACGGATGCTTGGCGCGTAGCCCGAGAGAGCGCGGGCGAGGGGCTCGTCCTGCCCGACGTCGACAGGCGTGCCGTGCGTGGACTCAAATTCTCGGCCGCGCTCCCGGAACGACTCGCCATCGCCACGGTCGCGGCCCGGCTCGCGGACTTCGAGGGGGCGCGGGCCGCCCTCGCGGAACCCGTCCGCTTTCACCACATGGGCGAAGCCGGCTGAGTGAGCTCACCTGGGCGCTCTATGAGCAGCGGGAAGCAATCGGTCTCCGCCCAGTTGGTGCTCGGGACGGCCGGGTGGAGCCGCCCGCCTCGCCTCTGCAGGACGGGCGGCTCGGGCAGGGCTCAGTAGAGCTTGTTGACAGCCGTCACCGTGGTCGCCTTGAAGTCCGCGACCTGCGCATGTTCGAAGGTGCCCATCTGCGCCCACCGGACGTAGGTCACGGTCCTGCCGTCCCGGCCCACCGAGAACAGGCTGACGTCGGAGGAGCCCCAGTCGGAGACGGTGTGCAGGCCGTGGACGGTCGCGCTCTCCTCGACGTCGATTTTGCCGTAGTTCTTCTCGGTCGCCGTGAGGTCGGGAGTCTCCTCCATGAGCCGCTCGGCACAGTCGGCGATCTTCTGGCGCAGCAGGGCGGCGAACGCCTTGGCCCGCTGCTCACTGCGCTCCACCACGGTGACCTGGAACGCGTTGGTGTCGTACTCGGTCCAGTACTCACGGTGGCTGGAGATGGACGGCAGCGCCTCCCCGACGCAGACCGGCGGGTGCTCGGGCTGCCCGGCGACGACCGGACCGGCGTACCAGGGCGACGTCGGGTGCGGCGGCAGCTCACCCGGTTCCAGGAACCGGGGAGAGCCCGCAGCCATCGCCGGGGCGGCAGCCAGAGTGAGTACGGCCCCGGTGGCCAGCGCGGCCAGCGCAAGCCGGGTACCGCGGATGCGGACGTTCATGATTCCCCCATGCGTTGTGTGTCGAGACGACCGGATGCGGAAGGAGGGGACGCGCTCGTGCGGCCCGCCAAGAACCTTCCGGTCATGACGTCTCGTAAGACTCATTAAGGTGCTCTTCCGTTGCTCTGCACTCTTGCTGCAGATATGCAACGAATGTCACCGGACGGCAACGGAGCACCGCGTTCTCCCGTGCCCCGGAGCGATTCAGTCCGCTGTTAGGGTGCCGCGCAGAAGTGGAGTACGAGGCGGGGGCGTTGAATATCGGCCGGTACCGGATCACAGACGTTGCGGACATGCCGCCTGCGTTGGCGACGGTCTTGGGGGTGATCGTGATCGCCCTTATCGTCGGGTTGGTGTGGGCACTGATGTGGCTACCGGACCACACGAAGCTCAGGAGTCCGGCCGCACGCGAGCGCGCGAAGCGCCGCAAGGAAAGCCAGAAGCGACAGAAGGAGCTGCGCTCGCGGCGGGAGTCCCTGCAGCGCAAGGCAGCCCGGCGCGAAGACACGACATAGCAGCGCTCACCCTTGGCGGACCGGGGAAGTCTCCCCAACTGACCTGCTGGCGTGAGGACTTCAGCCGGACCGCGAACCCACCTCGGCCCATACGGTCTTGCCGCTCGGCGCATACGGCCCCGTGCCCCAGCGGTCGGCCAGCGCGGCGACCAGGAGCAGGCCGCGGCCGGACTCGTCGTCCGGTCGCGGTTCCGGAGGGAGTGCGGGCAGCTTCTCGCCGCGGGTGTCGGTGACCTCGATGCGTACGACGCCCGTCGCCTCGTCGAGCGTGAGGGTGAGCCTGAAGTCCCGGCCCCGTACGTGCCCGTGCAGCGCGGCGTTGGCCGCGAGTTCGGCGACGATCTGCTCGGCGCGTTCGGTGACAGCCGGTGATACGGGCCAGGTGCGGAGTTCTTCGACGGCGAGCAGTCGGGCGAGGCGGGCTCCGCGGCGGGTGGAGGACAGGCGCTGCGCGAACGTGCGTACGGTGGAAGGCAGTTGGGGTGTGGTCGCGTTCATGGGGCCACGGTGGCGGCCGGGCGGGGGTGTGCGCCAGCGGCTCGCCCCGTACGGTGCGTCAGCGTACGGGCACATTCGGTGGACGGTACGCGGATCTTTCCGTCACTCTGGGTGCGTCGATCGCGGGGCATCGCACCAACGCACCTGGAGGTAGCCGCGTATGACCACCGACCACACCGAAGCGACGGGCGACGCCGACTGGGAGCGGGAGCCCGACCCCTCCGACAGTCTGCGGACCTTCGGGGCCGTCGTCCAGGCCCTGCGCGAGCACGCCGGGTTCAGTCGGGCCGAGTTCGGGAGGCTGGTCCGGTTCTCCAAACACACCGTGGAATCCGTGGAGTTGGGGCGGCGGATGGCGGATGAGGCGTTCGTGGAGCGGTCGGAGGAGGTGACGGGCAACACGGGTGCGTTGCGGAAGTCGGCGAGATTCCTGACGCGGGGGGAGGCGGGGCTGGCGGCTTGGTTCCGGCGGTGGGCTCGGCTGGAGCGGATGGCCGTGAGCCTGTGTACGTATGAGTGCAGGCTGGTGCCCGGGTTGTTGCAGTCAGAGGGGTATGCGCGGGCGGTGTTCGAGGGCACGATTCCGGTGGTTTCGGACGAGCGGCTGGAGGCTCTGCTCGCGGTGAGGACGGAGCGGCAGAGGATGCTGTACGAGCGGCCGACCGTCCCCTTCAGCTTCATCGTCGAGGAGCATGTTTTTCGGCGTCGGTACGGGGACGCGGAGCAAATGCGGGACATGTTGGACCACGTGCTGGAGCACAGTGCTCCGCGCAACGTGACGCTTCAAAACGTCCCGCTGGAAGGCGGGTTGCATTCGTGAGCGATCTTGTGGGGCCAGGTCAGATCACGCGGAAGAGGTCCGCGGCGGCGTGGACGTCGGTGAGGTCCTCGATGGAGCGGAGGTTGTCGCACAGGGCGTCCAGGACCGAGCCGGCTTCGGCGGCGGGCGGGGTGCCGATGGCCACGCCGAAGACGCGGAAGCCCAGCAGGTGTTTGGCGTCGTTCCAGCCGCGCGTCCATTCCTCGGTGACGTCGCATTCGTCGTCGGTGAGCATCACGATGTCGCCGCGCTTGCGGGCGGCGTCGTTGAACTCCTCCTCCAGCAGTTCGCGGGCTGCTGTCAGCGGCCTCTGGTAGCTGGTGCCGCCGCCGAGGAAGGTCTCCGCGAAGTCGAGGGTCTGGGCGATGTCGGCGGGCCGGTCGGTCGGGAAGCGGAAGACCTGGAGCTTGTCGGCGGCGGAGAACAGGATGCCGACGAAGTCACGCTTCGCGTGGCGGGCCTGATCCAGCAGCGCCAGGGCGCACGCCTTGGCCCACGCCTCCCGGGTGACTCCGCCGGGCCCGTCCGCGTACATGGAGTGCGAGGTGTCCACGCACGCGATGATGGCGCCCTGGCCGGTGGTCTGCTCGCCCTGGGTGTCGTAGAGCATCAGCTCCCCGGCGGCGTAGCGCGCGGCGAACACCGCACGCAGCTCAGGTACGCCGAGGCCCGCCAGTTCGGAGGGGATGACGCGGGAGAGATCGTTGCCGAGCGTGACGCCGACCAGCTCCCCGGCGGCGTTCTCCACCTTGCGGGCGCGCTCACCGCCCGCCATCTGCCGGAAACGGCCGATCAGTTCGGCCCACTGTGCGAGACGGCTGGTACGCAGCCGCTCGGCGAGCCGGGCCCGCTGGTCGAACGGCATCCGCTCCAGCTCGCCGGGACCGACGCCCCACGCCCGCATCAGCGCGGCCTCCTCGCGTACGGCCTCGGCGGCCTTCGCCGCCGCGTTCCGCGCGGCGGCACGGATGCCGGGGATCGCCGCCGTGAGGGCCTGCGCGGCGGCCTGGGCGGATTGCTGCGCAGCAGCATCGGCTGCCTCGGCGGCCTCGATCGCCTGTTGTACGGCGTCGGCGGCCGGGGTCGGCAAGGTGCCCTCCTCGTCGGCCTCGTCGGCGGCCTGCTGGAGCGCCTCGCTCACGGCGGTCGCCGCGCCTTCGGCGTCCTGCTGGGCATTCTTCGCCTGCTCGGCCCGTTCCTGCGTATCCCGGGAGCGCTCCAGCAACCGGCGCAGCGCGGCGGCCTGGGCGAGTACGGCCATGGCGGCGGCGTAGGGGTCGCCTGCCGTCTCCCGGTGCAGCTCGGCGAACTCCGGTGACTCCACCAGCGATGTGATGACCTGGTGGTTGACCAGCCGGGAGGGGGCCATCTCCGCGCGCTCGCGCAACCGCGGGCTGACCTTGTAGGCGGCCAGGAACGCGTCGATGAGGAGGTCGGTGGTGTGGTCGTAGCGCTCGTTCAGCTCCTCGGTCAGTTCGCGCAGTCCGGCCGACTGCTCGTGCGTGTCGCGCCATGTGATCTGTTCGAACCGGTCCGCGACCACGGCCGCGGTGTGCCGCTCGGGAGCGGCGGCGGACAGGCTCAGCCACTTCCCGGCCCGGCCCGTCAGCTCGCCCAGCTTGCTCGCTTCCTTGCCCGTCTCGCCCATGTCCCTGAGCTCCCCGCTCTTCAGAGCTGGGCCTGCACCATGCTCGCGTCCATGCCGAGCGCCTCGGTGAGAACGCGGGCGCGGACGGCGCGCTGGCGGCCGGTGACTCGGTCGATGGCGGCGGTGGAGCGGCCGGCGCCCGCCGCCTCCTCGCGCAGCTTCTCAAGGCGCTTCCCCGCCATAGCCAACTGATTGTGGGCCTTCTTGATGACCCAGTCGCTCAACGCCTCGCGGGACTGCCCGGCCATGGCGTCGAGCTGGGCCTCCAGCTCATCGATGGTGTCGGCCAGGTCGAGCGCCTCCTTGGCGTCGGGGTTGACCAGGTGCAGCACCTCGCGCTCGACGGCCGGGCGCTCGGCGGGGGAGTCCCACAGCACGTGCGTCAGCACCGACAGGTCGGTCTCGGCGACCGCCGGGCGGCCGTCGAGGTACGCGGACGCCTGGAGCAGGCCCACCGCCTGCCGCCAGCGGCGGTCGGAGGCGACGAGTTCCTTGCGGCGCAGGGCGGCCCGCAGCGTGCACACCGCATCCACGATTCCGTCGGGGACGTCCACGGCCGGGACGGCTTCGGTCACGGCGTGCTGCAACGCGGCCAGCTCGATGGTGGTCCGGGTCGGTGCCGCTGGGCGGCTGACGGCGGAGCGGACCAGCGCGGCGAAATTCGAGGGGTCTTCCAGATACCCGACCTCGATCCGCACAAGGAGTCGGTCGTAGATCGCGGCTGTGTCCTCTCCGACGGGCAGTTCGTTGCTCGCCGTGATGGCCCCGATGAGGGGGCAGCGGATCGGCTCGCCGCCGTTCTCGGGGTGGTAGATCCGCTCGTTGAGGTAGCCCAGCGTCTCGTTCAGCGCCGCCGTGGAGCACTTGAAGATCTCGTCGATGAACGCGACATGCGCGGTCGTGGCACGGCCTTCGTACACCTGGCGGTACTCACCCCGGGCCAGCGCGGCGACGTCGATGGGGCCGAACATCCTCGTCGGCGCGGTGAACTTCGACAGCAGGATCTCCCAGTACGACGCCCCCTCGACCCTGTCCGTGAGCTCCCTGGCCATCTCGGACTTCGCCGTTCCGGGCGGGCCGAGCACCAACGAGTGCTGTCCGGCCAGCAGCGTCACTACCAGCGTCCGCACCACGTCGGCACGCTCGTAGAAACGGTCCGACAACTCGTCGCTGATCGCCCGCAGCCTCTTGGCCGTGTCCTGCGCGTCCGGTAAACCCATATTCAACTCCTTGCCTGCGCCGCCCTGTTGGGCTGACGCGACCGCCCTCTGCCCGAGCAAGATACTTGGAGACCCGAGCAAGATACTTGGAGACCGGGGGCCCTCCGGGCCCTGCTCGTCGTCGGCAAGGACATCGACAGCGTGCGCCTGGACCGCGTGGCCGGGAACAGCGGCACCCCGAAGGGCTTCAACGACGCTCTGGCACAGATCAAGGCCGAAGCGTCCAGCTGACCGTCGGCCGTCGGCGAGATAACTCGCCTCGTCGCTGCGGGTCTCGGCTACTCCAGGCGCCACAGGTGGATCGTGCGGTCCTGGAAGCCGACGGTGGCCAGGGTGCGGCCGTCGGGACTGAAGGCGAGTTGGCTGATCGTCTCCACGGGGGCCTCCAGGTCGGCCCGGCGGTCGCGGGTGGCCGCGTTCCACACACGAAAGCCCGCGTAGTCGGCGGTGAGTACGCTCTTGCCGTCCGTGCTGTAGGCGAGGCCGGTGACGAAGCCGGTGTGCCCGGTGAGCGGTCTGCCGTTCTCCTTGCCGGTGGCCGGGTCGAAGAAGAGCACCCCTCCCGAGTCGTTCGCGACGGCCAGCGTCCGGCTGTCGGGACTGAACGCCATGGCCTGGACGCCGCCGAAGAAGTCGTACGCCGCCTGCGCACGCTGCTTGCGCGTGTTCAGGTCCCACAGCCGTACCCCTTGTGTCCCGGACTCGTCGACGCCGGCGACCGTTCTTCCGTCCGGGCTGAACACCAGCGTGGCGACCTCGTCCCACGACAGGGGTTCGCCGTCCTTCTTGCGGGTGGCCGCGTAGTAGAGCTGGATCCCCGGGTCCCCTATGTCTCCGTGGGTGACCAGGATCCTGCCGTCCGGGCTGAAGGCGACCCCGGGGAAGGCGGCGCCCTGCACCTCTTCGGACTTGGTGATCTGCGGGCCCTGCGGACGCAGCGTGGCCGCGTCCCAGAACTGCACCCGGTCCCCACCACCGGTCGCCAGCGTCCGGCCGTCCGGGCTGAAGGCCAGACTCTCGATGAAGACTGTCCCGGAGTACAGGGGCTTGGCCCGCTCCTTGCCGGTGGCCGCATCCCACAGCCGCACGTCCCCGTCACTGGAGGCCAGGGAGGTGCCGTCCGGGCTGAAGCGGAAGGTGACGATCTCACCCTCGTGCCCCCTGAGCGTCGCCAGCAGGCGCAGCCTGGGCTTGGCGGGGATGGCGACGGGCGGGGGTGTGCGGAGGGGGGTGGGGGTGCCCGGTCCGGTGCGGGCGGTTCGCTTCCTGTCGTCGTCCTTGCCCCCGTCGTCCGCATCGCCGACGAGCGCGATGCCGGTGGGCACGGCGACGGCCGTGGCCGCGACGGCCGCGCCCGCGCCGATGAGCAGGCGCCGGCGGGAGGGTGACGGGGGGTCCGGCTCGGTCACTTCTCGGCGGAGGCGTTCGCGTTCGGCCAGCAGCCGGTCGCGTTCGTTCCGGAGTCGGTCGAGATCCTCGGCCCGTGCATCCGTGGTCTCCGGCTCGTTCATGTCCGCTCCCATCGTGCCGCGCCTACTCGATCCGCCAGAGACTGATCGATCCGTCTGCATTTTCGGCTGCCAGGGTCACTCCGTCGGGCGCGAAAGCCGTGGCCGAGTCCGGCCAGACGGGGTCCAGGGGCTCGGCGCGTTCCCGGTGCGTGGCCGCGTCCCAGAAACGCATCCTGGGTGTTTCGTAGGCGCCGATCGTGGTGACGGTCCTGCCGTCCCCGCTGTACGCGAGCACGTTGATGCCCCAGTTGTCGTGGCGCAGCGGTTTGCCGCGCGCGGCGCCGGTGGCCGCGTCCCAGAACCGTACGGCGCCCGGAACTCCTCCCGAGTTCGAGACCCCTCCCGAGGCCGAGGCCAGCGTCCGGCCGTCCGGGCTGAACACCATGCCGGTGACGCCGCCTTCATGGCGCAGTGGCCGGCCCAGCGGCTTGCGCGACGCCACGTCCCACAACCGCACTGTCCCCTCGTACACCTCGCTGCTGACGGCAAGGGTCTTGCCGTCCGGGCTGAACACCAGTCCGGTGAGGTCGCCTTCGTGGCCGGTGAGCGCCTGGCCCACCTGCCTGCGCGACGCCATGTCCCACAGACGGACCTCGCCGTTGCCCGGTCCGTAGATGTCGTCGCTTTCGCCCATTCCGCCCGTGGCCAGGGTTCTGCCGTCGGGGCTGAGGGCTACGACGTTGAACACGGCGTCGTCGTACGACAGCGTGAGCGGAGCGCCACTCGGGCGCCGTGACGGAACGCTCCAGAACTCCGTCCTGTCCCCGCCGCCGGTGATGAGCGTTCTCCCGTCCGGGGTGACCGCTGCGGACAGGAAGTTGACGTAGGGCGAGGTCAGTGGGGCGCCGAGGGGCTTGCGGGAAGCGACGTCCCACAGCCGCAGGTTCCCCACGTCGGCCTCGCTGGAGACCAGGGTCCGCCCGTCCGGGCTGAACCACAGCCCGTGGGCGCCGTCGGCGTGGCCCTTGAGTGTTCCGAGGCGGCGGAGCCTGGGTCGGGCGGGGATGCTCGCCGGGGGACGGGAAGCGGCAGGCGCCGGGGCACGGGAACGGGCAGGCGCGACGCCCTTCGGGTCTTCGCCGTCGCCGCGGGCGAGCAGGGCGACGGCGGCCCCGCCCCCGACGGTCACGGCAGCGCCCCCGGCGATGAGGAGGCCGCGGCGGGAGACGCCGCGCCCTAGACCAGGCGGCGACCCCTGGGACGGGCGGACGACGGGTGCGCCGTCCGCCCTGTCTTCCGTTCCCCCCGGCGCGGGGCCGACGCCGCCTGGTCGTCGTCCCTCCGCCCGGAGCCTGAGCCGCGCCACCTCCTCGCGGAGGCCGTCGACCTCGGCCCGCAGCTGCTCGCCCGCTGACGGGTTGTCCTCCCCCGGCGGGTGTGCCGCCCGCTCGCCCATGTCGCCACTCTTCCCGTGAAGCCGGCACGGCCGCGTACACGCCCGTAGTCGTCCCGGCGACGGTAGCCGCGGCCGGTCGGGACCGGTCCCCAGACGTGAGGCACCCCGGGCCGCATCCAGATCGAGGAGAACCCTGCAGTGCCCCATCCCATTTCGAAGGCGCCCTGGGCCGCAGCCTGCGCCGCCGTCGTACTGACGCTGATGCTCGCGGGCTGCACTTCGGGGGTTCGGGTGGTACCGACGGCAAGGGTTCACCGGAGGACGCCGACGACCGGATCCTGCTGCTTCGGGTGTCCCGACGGCAGTCCACCACGGTCGGAGCAGTAGAGGGTCAGTGGGCTCGTAGAACGTCGAGAGCCGTGAGTGCCGCGTGCAGTTCGGTGCGGCGTTCGCCGGATTCGAGGTCGCAGTCGAGGAGGCGCTCGATGGTGCGCAGGCGTTGATAGACGGTTTCCCGGGACAGGGCGCCGCGTCGAGCGGTGGTCGTCTTGTTGCCCGCGGCGTCCAGGTAATGGCGCAGGGTCGTCAGCAGGTCGGTGCCGTGCCGGGTGTCGTGGTCGATGAGCCGGCCCAGCTGTCGTTCGGCGTACTCCTGGATCCGGGGGTCCTCGCGGAGCGCGTACAGCAGGCGGCGCAGGCCGATGTCGGACAGTTCGTGGAAGGAACGGTCCGGGGGGAGGGGCCGGCCGGGCGGGGTCGCCTCGGCCACGCGGGCCGCCTCGCGGAAGGAGCGGGCGGTGTCGGAGAGGTCCGTGACCTCGGAGCCGACGCTGACGACCGTGTGAGGGTCCAGGTCCAGCGCGGTGCGGCTCAGCCGTTCGACCGTGGGCCGCCAGGGCTGGGCCGGGCGCAGCGCCAGCAGGATACCGAGGCGGCCGGGGGCCAGTTCGCCGACGAGTGCCGGGGGCCCTGCCGTGCGGAGTTCCGCGGACAGGCGGGTCTCCGGCTCCGCGGTGTCGTCCTCCGCGTGGAGGTCGCGGGTGCCGCGCATGTCCACGAGTACGGCGAGGAAGTGATGCTCCTCGGTCGGCAGGCCCAGGGCGGCGGCGCGGGCACGGGCGTCTGCCGGGGAGCGGTGGCGCTGCTCGGCCAGGTCCCGCAGGGCGCTTCGGTGGGCGGTCCGTTCCCAGGGCGTGGGGTGGATGAGGCGGGCGATGGTCAGGGCCATCGCCGTCCGCTCCAGCACGGTGACGTCCTCCGGCGCGGACGGCTTGGCAGATGCCGAGGCCCCGTGAGCCGATGAGCCGGACGGCGCGGGGAGCATCGCCACCCGGCCCCAGCGTTCGCCCTGGTATTCCACGGGTGTCACCAGCCAGCTCTCAGGTCCGCGGACGTCCGTGTGCTCGGCGGGCGGGGTGGCCCGGGAGCGCTGTTCCCAGCCGGTGAGCGCCTCCTCCACCGTGCTGCCGGAGGGCTCGCAGATCAGCGCCTGGTGCACCAGGTTCTCCAGTACGACCGTGTGGCCGCTCATCTCCGCCGCGGCGCGTACGACGTCCTCGGGGCCGGCGCCGCGCAGCGTCAGGGCGGTGAACGCCTCGTGGATCCGCTGGGTCCTGCGCATCGCCTCCGCCTGGCTGCCGAGGAGGAGCGCGTGGACGACCTGGGTGACCTCCAGGAAGTTGACGTCCTTGGTCAGGGCGATCAGTGGCAGGCCGCGGGTGCGGCAGGCCTGGACGAGGGCGTCGGGCGGGCGGTGGTAGCGGCGTACGAGTTCGATGACCAGGGCCGCTGTTCCGATGTCGGCGAGTTCGTCCACGTATCGGCGTACGCCTGCGGGGTCCTCGGGGAGGGGCATGCCGGTGGTGAGGACGAGTTCGCCGCCCTTGAGGAAGGAGGCGGGGTCGGTCAGTTCGGTGATGTGGACCCAGCGGACCGGCCGGTCGAGGTGGTCCTCGCCGGTGAGGACCCGCGGCTGTCCCGAGGCCAGGACGGGAAGGGCCAGCACGTCGGCGACGGTGAGCGTGCCGACTGCGGCGGGTCTACGCTCGGACGCAGTGGCATCCTGCTCAGCCGCGTCCGGCGAGCGGGTCGTTCGGTGGTTCTCGCTCACAGTGCCTCCCTGCACGCCCGGACACTGTGACAAGCGTCGCTGACCTGCGCAAGAGCAGTCCGACGGAGGCTGGTGCGGCGCTGGACAGCCGGTCGTCGCCCAGCGCGGTTGACACAACGTCCGAACACCGCCTCCCCGCCGGACAGATCGCGCGTTGTTGCCGTGCGTGGCCGCGGAAATGCTCGGGATGCAGGAGTAAGCAGACCACGCAGATCACGACGTAAGGCCGGGAGACGAACATGACCGCACTGTCGCCGCACCTTCGCCAGGCCACGCCTGTGACGGCCGTCCGGGGCGAGGGCGTCCACCTCTACGGTGAGGACGGCCGCCGTTATCTCGACTTCACCGCCGGGATCGGTGTCACCAGCACCGGGCACTGTCACCCCAGGGTGGTGGCGGCGGCGCAGGAACAGGTCGGCACGCTGGTCCACGGCCAGTACACGACGGTCATGCACCGGCCGCTGCGCCAGCTTGTCGACAAGCTCGGCGAGGTGCTGCCGTCCGGACTGGACAGCCTGTTCTTCACCAACTCCGGCAGTGAGGCGGTGGAGGCGGCACTGCGGCTGGCCCGGCAGGCCACCGGCCGCCCCAACGTCCTTGTCTGTCACGGCGGTTTCCACGGCCGGACCGTGGCCGCCGCCGCCATGACCACCTCCGGCACCCGCTTCCGCTCCGGCTTCTCGCCGCTGATGAGCGGCGTGGTCGTCACCCCCTTCCCGTCGGCCTACCGCTACGGCTGGGACGAGGAGACCGCCACCCGCTTCGCCCTGAAGGAGCTCGACTACACCCTCCAGACGATCTCCTCGCCCGCCGACACGGCCGCGATCATCGTCGAGCCGGTGCTGGGCGAGGGCGGGTACGTGCCCGCGACCCGCGCGTTCCTGGAGGGGCTGCGGGAGCGGGCGGACCGGCACGGCTTCCTGCTGATCCTCGACGAGGTGCAGACCGGCGTGGGCCGCACCGGCCGGTTCTGGGGTCATGACCACTTCGGTGTCACCCCGGACATCCTGATCACCGCGAAGGGGCTGGCCAGCGGCTTCCCGATCTCCGGCATCGCGGCCTCCGAGGAGCTGATGGGCAAGGCGTGGCCGGGTTCGCAGGGCGGTACGTACGGTGCCAACGCCGTCGCCTGCGCCGCGGCCTGCGCCACCCTGGATGTCGTACGCGACGAGAAGCTCGTCGAGAACGCCGACGCCATGGGCGCCCGGCTGCGGCAGGGTCTGGAGGCGGTGGCCGAGCGGACGCCCGCCATCGGGGACGTACGGGGCCTGGGGCTGATGCTGGCCAGCGAGTTCGTCACCGAGGACGGCAGCCCCGACCCCGAGACCGCCGCCCGCGTGCAGAAGGCCGCCGTCGACGAGGGTCTGCTCCTGCTGCTGTGCGGGGCCTGGAACCAGGTCGTACGGATGATCCCGGCGCTCGTGATCGACGAGACGGCCGTGGACGAGGGGCTCCAGGCGTGGACGGCCGCGGTCGAGGCCGGTACCGCAGGAGCATCACAGCGATGACGGACGCGCTCGCCGGCCTGGTGGCCGACCTCGCCCGGACCGCCCCCGGTCTGCGGGTGGAGACGGGTCCGGGACGCACCGGGCCGTACGCCTACGACGCCTCCAACTACCGGGTTCCGCCCCGGGCCGTGGTCTTCCCGCGCACCGCCGACGACGTGTGCGCGGTGCTGCGGGCCTGCCGCGAGGCGGGCGTCCCGGTCACCGCGCGGGGCGGCGGCACCAGCATGGCGGGCAACGCCGTGGGACCGGGCGTCGTCCTGGACTTCTCCCGCCACATGAACCGGATCCTGGACATCGACCCGGAGGCGCGCACGGCGCGCGTCGAGGCCGGAGTGGTCCTCGACGCGCTGGTGGGCGCGGCCCGCGCGCACGGGCTCACCTTCGGCCCGGACCCGTCCTCGCACAGCCGCTGCACCCTCGGCGGCATGATCGGCAACGACGCCTGCGGCAACCGGTCGGTACGGCACGGGCGGACCAGCGGCCACATCGAGGCCCTGGAGATCGTGACGGCCGACGGCGTGCGCGCCATCGCCGACCACACCGGGCTGCACCCGGTCGACCCCGATGCCGCAGGACACATCTCCCGGCTGGAACAGGACATACGGAACCTGATCGCCGACAACCTGGCTCCGATCCGCACCGAGCTGGGCCGCATCCCGCGCCAGGTCTCCGGCTACCACCTGCACCGTCTGCTGCCGGAGAACGGCTTCGACCTGGCCCGCGCGCTCGTCGGCACGGAGGGCACGTGCGCGGTCGTCACGGCGGCGACGGTACGGCTCGTGGCGACGGCTCCCGCCACAGCGCTGCTGACCCTCGGCTACGACGACGTCGTCGACGCCGCCGAGGACGTACCCGAGATCCTGCGCTGGTCGCCCACCGCCGTGGAGGGCATGGACGAGGCGATCGTCGCCACCATGCGCGCCCGCCGCGGCCCGGACTCCGTCACCGGACTGCCCGAAGGGCGCGCCTGGCTGTACGTCGAACTCGACGGTGACGACGAGGAGTTGGTCGCCTCCCGCGCGGCCGGACTCCTGGCCGTGCTCAAGGACCGGGGCCGGCTGACCGGCGGACGGGTCGTGGACAGCGCGGCCGAACGGCGCTCGCTGTGGCGGGTCCGCGAGGACGGCGCAGGGCTCGCCGCCCGTCTCGTGGACGGCGGGGAGTCCTGGCCCGGCTGGGAGGACGCGGCGGTCGCGCCCGAGCAACTGGCCGCCTATCTACGGGACTTCCGCAAGCTGCTGGCCACGCACGAGCTGACCGGTGTGCTGTACGGGCACTTCGGCGCGGGCTGCGTCCACGTACGCATCGACTTCGACCTCGCCACGGAGACCGGTCGGACTGCCACGCGAAGGTTCCTCACCGAGGCGGCGTCCCTGGTCGTCGGGCACGGCGGAACGCTGTCCGGCGAGCACGGTGACGGGCGGGCGCGCGGTGAACTGCTGGAGGTCATGTACAGCCGCCAGATGATCCGGACGTTCGCCGCCTTCAAGGAGATCTTCGACCCGGACGGGCTGCTCAACCCCGGCGTCATCGTGGCCCCGGCCGCCCTCGACGCCGACCTGGCCCTGCGCGAACTCCCGCTCCTCGACACGGAGTTCACCTTCCCGCACGACGAGGACGGCTTCGTCGGCGCGGCCCGCCGCTGCGTCGGCGTCGGCCGCTGTCGCAGCGACGCGGGCGGCGTGATGTGCCCCAGCTACCGGGCCACCGGCGACGAGAACCACTCCACGCGGGGGAGGGCCCGCCTGCTCCAGGAGATGGCGCGCGGCGAGACCGTCCAGGACGGCTGGCGCTCGACCGAGGTCAAGGACGCCCTCGATCTGTGCCTGTCCTGCAAGGCGTGTTCCAGCGACTGCCCGGTCGGCGTCGACATGGCCACGTACAAGGCGGAGTTCCTGCACCACCACTACAAGGGACGGCTCCGCCCCCGCTCCCACTACTCGCTGGGCTGGCTGCCCCTGACCTCCGCGCTCGCCGGATACGCGGCCCGGCCGGTGAATGCCCTGCTGCGCGGACCGGTGGGCACGTTGCTCGCCCGCCTCGGCGGCGTGACGACGAAACGCAGGATCCCGGCGTTCGCCTCCCGGCGCGTCCGGCGCAAGGTCCTGCGCGCGGCGAAGACGAGCGAACCGTCGAAGGCTCTGCTCTTCGTCGACAGCTTCACCCGCGCCTTCCGCCCCCACGTGGCGGGCGCGACCGCGCGCGTACTCGCCGACGCCGGAATCCCCAACACGGCGCAGGACGGCCTGTGTTGCGGACTGACCTGGGTCAGCACCGGCCAACTGTCCGTGGCCCGCCGCGTCATGGCCCGTACGGTCGCCCGCCTCGACAGCGGCGACGGCCTGCCGATCGTCGTGGCGGAACCCAGCTGCGCCGCCGCCCTCAAGCGGGACGTGCCCGAACTCCTCGGCACCGATGCCGCCCGGCGTGTCGCGGCCCGCGTCCACACCCTCACCGGCGCCCTGACCGACCTCGCCGCGCCGGACTGGAACCCGCCGCCGCTCCCCGAATCGGTGCTGCTCCAGACGCACTGCCACGAGTACGCGACCTTCGGCAGCCGCCGCCCGGCCGACCTGCTGCGCCGGCTCGGCGTACAGAAGCTGGCAGAGGCCGAGGGCTGCTGCGGACTCGCCGGCAACTTCGGCTTCGAGGAACAGCACTACGACACCTCGATGGCCGTAGCCGATCTGGCCCTGCGCCCGCGCCTCGACGAACTCGCCGATCGCACCGAGCCCGCCGGTCGCGCCGAACCCGCCGATCGAGCCGAACTCCCGGACAGCGAAGGCCCGTTGCCCGTCGTGGCCGACGGCTTCAGCTGTGCCACGCAGGTGGACCACCTCGCCGGCGGCCGGGGCATCCGCGCCGTACACCTCGCCGAACTCCTCGACCCCGCCGCCCACTCGCACTCGCACCAGCCAGGAGAAACCTCATGACCGACGTACTCAAGCAGCTGTTCATCGGCGGCGCCTGGGTGGACGCCGCCGACGGCGCCACCATGCCCGTCGACGACCCCGCCACCGGCGAGATCATCGCCCATGTCGCCGACGCCGGACCCAAGGACGCCCGGCTCGCGGAGGACGCCGCCGTCGAGGCACAGGAGGAGTGGGCCCGTACGGCACCCCGGGCACGCAGTGAGATCCTGCGCCGCGCGCACGAGATCATCCTCGCCCGCACCGACGAACTCGCCCTGCTGATGACCACCGAGATGGGCAAGCCACTCGCCGAGGCCCGCGGCGAGGTGGCGTACGCGGCCGAGTTCTTCCGCTGGTTCTCCGAGGAGGCGGTACGGATCGAGGGCGGCTACGGCACCCTGCCCGACGGCCGCAACCGCATGCTGCTCACCCGCCGCCCGGTCGGTCCCTGCCTGCTGATCACCCCGTGGAACTTCCCGCTGGCCATGGGCACCCGCAAGATCGGCCCCGCGATCGCGGCGGGCTGCACGATGGTGCTCAAGCCGGCCCCGCAGACCCCGCTGTCCAGCCTCGCGCTGGCCGGGATCCTCAAGGAGGCGGGGCTGCCGGACGGCGTGCTCAACGTCGTCACCACCTCCCGTGCGGGCGAGGTGGTCGAGCCGCTGCTGCGTGGCGGCCGGATCCGCAAGCTGTCCTTCACCGGTTCCACGGCCGTCGGGCGGCTGCTGCTCGCGCAGTGCGCCGACACTGTCGTACGTACGTCGATGGAGCTGGGCGGCAACGCGCCCTTCGTCGTCTTCGACGACGCCGACCTGGACAAGGCCGTGGACGGCGCGATGGTGGCCAAGATGCGCAACATGGGCGAGGCGTGCACCGCCGCCAACCGCTTCTTCGTGCACCGGTCGGTGGCCGAGGAGTTCGGGCGCCGACTGGCCGCCCGGATGGGGGCGTTGGTCGTCGGCCCCGGCACCCGCGACGGCGTGGACGTGGGCCCCCTGATCGACGACGCGGGCCGCGCCAAGGTCGAGGAACTGGTCGCCGACGCGGTGGAGCGCGGCGCCGAGGTGCTTGTCGGCGGTACGGCTCCCGAGGGCCCCGGCCGTTTCTACCCGCCGACCGTGCTCGCGGATGTCGATCCCGAGAGCCGCCTGATGGACACGGAGATCTTCGGCCCCGTGGCGGCGATCCTCACCTTCGATGACGAGGACGAGGTCGTACGCCGCGCCAACGACACCCCCTGGGGACTCGTCGGCTACGTCTTCACCGAGGGCCTGGACCGCGCCCTGCGCGTCAGCGAACGCCTGGAGGTGGGCATGGTCGGCCTCAACACCGGCCTCGTGTCCAACCCGGCCGCACCCTTCGGCGGCATCAAGCAGTCGGGGCTCGGCCGCGAGGGCGGCAGGGTCGGAATCGACGAGTTCCTGGAGTACCAGTACCTGGCGATGCCGGTGCGCTGACGTGCGCCGCCAGGCGCTGATCTCGGCATGCGACGTAGTCGTCACCGGTGCTTCATTGAGCCCTGTCGCAGTCGGCAGGTCGTTGTCAGTGGCTCGCGCTAGTCTGCGCGCATCTGACCGATTTTCCCTATCAGGGAGGTTTTCATGGCCTCGCGGCTCAATCCGTATCTCAGCTTCAACGGTGACGCCCGGCAGGCGTTGGAGTTCTACAAGGAGGTGTTCGGCGGCACGCTGTTGATGAACACTTACGGCGAGTTCGGGCAGGGGGACACGCCGGACGCCGACAAGATCATGCACGGCATGCTGGAGACCCCGAGCGGCTTCACCCTGATGGGCGCCGACGGCGCTCCGGGGCAGGAGGCGCAGCCGGGCAGCAACTTCTCGGTGGCCCTGACCGGCGACGACGACTCCGAGCTGCGCGGCTACTGGGAGAAGCTGTCCGCCGGCGGCTCGGTGTCCGTACCGCTGGAGAAGCAGATGTGGGGCGACGTATTCGGTATGTGTACGGACCGGTTCGGCATCCCCTGGATGGTGAACATCAGTCAGCCGGAGAGCTGAGCGCAGAGCGGGACGGAACCGGATCCCTCCGGTTCCGCTGAGGGGACGGGCTCGCGTGGGCCCGTCCCCTCAGAAGCGGGCGCTACGGCCTGCGCGACCGGGTCCGCCCGACAGCGGAACCGGACCACGTGGGCGTATGGCCGGACAAAACCGACCGGCCCGACCGGCTTTGACCTGCCGATCTGCCGTAGCGAAAAACGGTCCCGCCCGTACGAGACGTACACGGGCGGGACCGTTCCGGGCTGCTGCGCATGGCCGGCTGCGTGCCCTACTGCTCGCGGCGGGCTATCAGGTCGTAGCCGGCCTCGTCCACGGCCTCGGCGACCGCGTCGTACGCCAGGCGTTCGCCGCTGGACACCGTCACGCGGCCGGTCTTCAGGTCGACCTCCACGCCCGTGACGCCGTCGAGCGCGCCGACCTCGGACGAGACGGCCTTGACGCAGTGGTCGCACGTCATGCCCTTGACCTCGTAAATGTCCTGCACCATGACTCTGCTCCTGTCGGTTCTTGTCTCTTCGCTTGTCTTCGCTTGTCTCTTCGTTTCGTGTCTCTACTCGATATGTCTCATCATACCCCTAGGGGGTATATCTCCTGTCAAGAGCCCGCCGCCTGGAATCCCCGCAGGCGCAGGCTGTTGCCCACCACGAAGACCGACGAGAACGCCATCGCCGCTCCCGCGATCATCGGGTTGAGGAGGCCGGCCGCCGCGAGGGGGAGGGCGGCGACGTTGTAGGCGAAGGCCCAGAACAGGTTGGACCTGATGGTGCCGAGGGTTCGGCGCGAGAGGCGGATCGCGTCGGCCGCGGCCCGCAGATCGCCCCGTACGAGAGTGAGGTCGCCGGCCTCGATGGCCGCGTCCGTGCCCGTACCCATGGCCAGCCCCAGGTCCGCCTGCGCCAGCGCGGCCGCGTCGTTGACGCCGTCGCCGACCATCGCCACCGAACGGCCCTCCGCCTGAAGGCGCTTGACCACGTCCACCTTGTCCTGGGGGAGGACCTCGGCGATGACCTCGTCGATACCGACCTCGGCGGCGACCGACCGCGCGACCGCTTCGTTGTCGCCGGTCAGCAGGATCGGCGTCAGGCCGAGCGCCCGCAGCCGCGTGATCGCTTCAGGGCTCGTCTCCTTGACGGCGTCGGCCACCTCGAGAACCGCACGGGCCTCGCCGTCCCAGGCGACCGCGATCGCCGTACGTCCGGCCGCCTCGGCCTCCGCCTGGGCGCGCTCCAGGTTCCCGGTCAGCCGGATCTCCCACTCGGCGAGCAGCTTCTCCCGGCCGACCAGAACCGCGTGCCCCTCGACGATGCCCTGGACGCCGAGGCCCGCGACGTTCGCGAAGTCCTCCGGGGTGGGCAGCTCGCCGACCTTCTGCGCGGCGCCCGCGGCCACCGCCTTCGCGATGGGGTGCTCCGAGGAGTGCTCCAACGCGCCGGCCAGCCGCAGTACTTCGTCCTCGGTGGTGCCGTCGGCTGTGTGCACGTTCAGGAGGGTCATGCGGCCGGTGGTCACCGTGCCGGTCTTGTCGAGGACGATCGTGTCGACCTTGCGCGTGTTCTCCAGAACCTCGGGGCCCTTGATCAGGATGCCGAGCTGCGCGCCGCGCCCGGTGCCGACCATCAGCGCGGTCGGCGTCGCGAGACCCAGGGCGCACGGGCAGGCGATGATCAGGACGGCGACCGCGGCCGTGAAGGCGGCGGTCAGCCCGGAACCGTTGCCGAGCCAGAAGCCGAGGGTGGCCAGGGCGAGGCCGATGACGACCGGCACGAAGACCGCGGAGATCCTGTCGGCGAGCCGCTGGGCGGCGGCCTTGCCGTTCTGCGCGTCCTCCACCAGCTTGGCCATACGGGCGAGTTGGGTGTCGGCGCCGACGCGGGTCGCCTCGACGACGAGGCGTCCGCCGACGTTGAGCGTGGCACCGGTGACGCCGTCGCCGACCGTGACCTCGACCGGTACGGACTCGCCGGTCAGCATGGAGGCGTCCACGGCGGAGGAGCCCTGGACGACGACACCGTCGGTGGCGATCTTCTCGCCGGGGCGCACCAGGAAGCGATCGCCGACCTTCAACTCGGCGGTGGGGACGGTCAGTTCGCGACCGTCGGCACGCAGGACCGTCACCTCTTTCGCACCGAGCTCCAGCAGCGCCTTGAGAGCCGCGCCCGCCTTCCGCTTGGACCGGGCCTCGAAGTAGCGGCCCGCGAGGATGAAGGCGGTGACTCCGGCGGCGGCTTCGAGGTAGATGTTCCCGGCGCCGTCGCTGCGGGCGATGGTCAGCTCGAAGGGGTGTGTCATGCCGGGCGTGCCGGCCGTTCCGAAGAACAGGGCCCACACCGACCAGAGGAACGCGGCCGACGTACCGACCGAGATCAGCGTGTCCATGGTGGCCGCACCGTGCCGGGCGTTGGTCCAGGCGGCGCGGTGGAAGGGCCAGGCGGCATACGTGACGACGGGCGCCGCCAGCGTCAGGGACAGCCACTGCCAGTACTCGAACTGCAGGGCCGGGATCATCGCCATCGCAACAACCGGCACGGCGAGGGTGACGGCGGTGATCAGACGCTCGCGAAGCGGCCGCAGTTCGTCGTACGCACCGGAGCCGGGCTCTTCCTCGCCGCCGGGCGCGGGCTCGGGGCGTACGGGCGCGGGCTCGTGGGCGGTGTAGCCGGTGGCCTCGACCGTGGAGATCAGGTCCTGGACGGAGACGTCCTCGCCGCGGTACGTGACCTTGGCCTTCTCGGTGGCGTAGTTGACGGTCGCCTCGACGCCGTCCATGCGGTTGAGCTTCTTCTCGATCCGGGCCGCGCACGAGGCGCAGGTCATGCCGCCGATGGCGAGTTCGACCTCGGCGGCGCCGGGTGTGGTGGTGGCCATGTCCGCTCCTCGCAGCCTGCTGATTGGTACCCCCAGGGGGTATGAAGCTCTCGGTTTCCATCTATACCCCCCTCCCGTATTCAATGCAAGAGTCGATTTGACTTGACTGTGTACCCCCTGGGGGTATGTTGGAAAGCGTCGGTCGCCCCCGAGCGGCGGCCCTTGAGAAGGGACCAGGCCATGCACACCGCACTGAAGATCACGACCTTCGCCGCCGCGCTCGCCGCGACCTTCGGCACGGCCTACGGGGTGGGTAACGCCCTCGACCCCGTGGTGTCCGACGACAAGACCACCGAGACCGCGCAGCACGACAGCCACGCGACGAGCGCGAAGAACGACGGGGGCGGCGGAGACGGCGGAGGAACGGAGGCGGCCGGCGGGCACGCGGCGGAACTGCCCGGCGGGCTGCAGACCTCCGAGGGCGGCTACACGCTCGACCTGAAGACCTCGCGCATCGAGGCCGGCGCGGCCACCGAGCTGAGCTTCGCCATCGTCAAGGACAGCACCGGACGGAACGTGACCGCGTACCAGCGGGAACACGAGAAGGAACTGCACCTCATCGTCGCCTCACGCGACCTCACGGTCTATCGACACCTCCACCCCACCCGTGCCGCCGACGGCACCTGGTCGATCCCCGTCGAGCTGCCGAAGGCGGGCGGTTACCGCGTCTTCGCCGACTTCACGCCCAAGGGCGCCGCGGAGGGCCTGACTCTTGGCTCCGACCTCGCGGTGTCGGGCCCGTACAAGCCGGCCGAACTGCCGAAGCCCAACCCCACCGCGATCGTCGACGACTACAAGGTCACGCTCAACGGCGAGCTCCGCCCTGGCGCAGGCAGCGAACTGAAGCTGAACGTCACCAAGGACGGCAAGCCCGTGCGCAACCTCCAGCCCTACCTGGGCGCATACGGCCACCTGGTCGCCCTTCGCTCAGGAGACCTCGCCTACCTCCACGTCCACCCCAACGGCGAGCCCGGCGACGGGAAAACGAAGTCCGGCCCGGAGGTGTCCTTCACGGCAACGGCCCCCAGCAAGGGCGCGTACCGCCTCTTCCTCGACTTCAAGCATGAGGGCAAGGTCCGTACGGCGGCCTTCACGGTCCACGCGGGAGCCGCACCGGCGGCGGAATCGACGGCGGACGAGCACGGTTCGGACGGCGGGCACGGGCACTGAAACCTGGGCGGTGCCTGATTCGCGGGGCTCGGGTGTGCCTGCATTTTGCCTGCAACGCCGATAAAATGCAGGCATGACTGCACTAACCATCCGGGATGTTCCGGACGACGCTCTGGCCATACTGAAGGCCCGCGCCGCGCAGGCGGGCAAGTCGCTCCAGGCGTACGCGCTCGATGTACTCGTCGGTGAAGCCACCCGGCCCACGCTCGCCGAGGTCGCCGCCCGTGCCGAAGCCGAGGCCAGCGCCAGTCTGAGCACATCGGACGTACTGTCCGCGATCGATGACGGAAGGGCGGGCCGGTGATCGTTGTCGACTGCTCCGCGCTCGTCTTCTTCCTCACCGACGAGGGGCCCACAGGTCGCGGCGTGCGTGACCGCGTCGCGAAGGAGGACCGGCTCGCCGCACCACACCTGATCGACTACGAGATCATGTCGGCGCTGCTCGGCCTGGCACGCGGCCGACGCGGCGGTGAGCCCAAGCTCAACGAAAGACAGCTCCGCAAGGGCCTGGCGACGTATCGCGACCTGGCGATCGACCGGCACGAGACCTTGATCCTCTGGGAGCGCATCAAGGGCTTGTCGAGCAACCTGTCCACCTACGACGCCCAGTACGTCGCCCTGGCCGAAAGCCTGGGCGTGCCGTTGATCACGAGTGACGCCAGAATCGAAAAGAGCGGCGCGTCGCGCTGTGAGATCGAGACCTTCGAGGCATCTCCTTGACCGGCCGCTAACGGGAGGGGCATGCCAGCAGCGGCGGAACTGACGGTGCCGGAGCCGACCGCGGACGAGCACGGTTCGGGCGGCGGCCACGGGCACTGAACTCGGGCCCAGCGATAGTCGAGTTCCGCCAGGACTCGCGGCGTCACCACCAGGTGGGTGACGGCCACCGCCGCCCGGCAGCGATCAGTACGGTCACGCTCCGAATCTCTCCTGTGGTCGTAATGCGGGATGTGGCTCTCGGCTGGCCACTCGAGTCCGTGACGTACGAGCCCGCCGAGTAGCTCCCCGGCGCAGGAGGTACAAAGCCCCGGCTGGACGGGGGAGACCAGCCGGGGCCGTGGGTGGTGGTCTGCGGAGGGCGGTCGCCTCTCGGCGGAGGGCTCCATGGGGCTTCAGCCGGACGATCGTCCCCATGGGCTGTAGGTGAGGCCCGGGGACACTGTCCCCTCCGCAGCCACATGTAGGTGAACGGTCAACCGTTGTGGGTTGTTCCCGGCCGGTCCTGGCTGCCGATGTGAGCTGCGGCATGCCCCCTGCCGATGGGCTCAGTCGACGAAGTCGGCGATGAGGGTGGCGAATTCGTCGGGAGTGGCCAGGCGGATGC
>NZ_BAAGPS010000016.1:208419-233643 GCF_054783935.1 Streptomyces pseudoechinosporeus | reverse complement strand
GCCTCCGCCGCCCGCAACTCGGCCGCCGCCGCGACCGCCGCAGCCCAGGCCGCCGTCTCCGCCGGTGCCGCCCAGGCGGAGGCCAACGAGGCCAAGCGCCAGGCCGCCATCGCCACCAGCGCCGCCAACCGCGCCACCAACGCCGCCTCCGCCGCCCAGGCACTGGCGACCGCCGCCGCCAGGGCGGCCCGCACCGCCCGCGACGCCGCCAACTCCGCCGCCGACCACGCCGACAAGGCCGCGGACGCCGCTGAGGAGGCCGTGAAGTACGCGGGTCAGGCCGTCGACTACGCCAACAAGTCGACCGCCCACGCCGCGGAGGCCGTGAAGGCCGCCAACATCGCCACCCAGGCCGTCAGCGACGCCATCGAGGTGGAGAAGAACGCCCGCGCCGCCGAGGCGCAGACCCTGGAGCAGGACAAGCAGCAGGCCATCGAGGAGGCCCAGCAGCTCGCCGCCATCGAGCAGGCCGAGCTCTCCGACGTCCGCGACAAGCGGCTGATGGAGGAGCGCACCACCCAAGGGACCAAGGACCTCATCTCCAAGGCGGAAGAGGCCCTGTACTCCGGCGACATGTCGGTCGCCGCGACCCTGGGCAGGCAGGCCGCGGTCGCCCTGATCGACGCCCGCGGGGCCAACACCCGGCAGGCCGCCCAGCACGCCCTCGCCGGCTCCGACGACGACGTCTACGCCTGGATCGACCTCGACCGGGCCCTCGCCCAGACGCAGGACGACCGCGAGACCACCCTCCACGTGGCGACGATCGCCGGTCCGAAGGTCGCCGCGGCCGCCGCAGCCGCGCTGGAGAGCACCAACTCCAAGGCCGTCGGCGACTTCCTCACCGGCGGCATGAAGCGTGCCTCGGACGAGGACCTGCGCGTCGCCATCAGCAAGATCCTCGGCGACAATCCCGGCAAGGCCGTCAAGGAGGCCGGTAACAAGGCGCTCGACGAGAACACCACCGAATCCCTCAACGACTTCTTCGACCATCACTACCCGCTGGCCATCAAGGAGGACGACCAGGTCCGGGCCCTCGAGTTGATCAACACCGCGGGCGCCTTCACCAAGGCCTACGCGGAGGTCGCCCTCGAAGGACCGGCGTGGATGCTCCGCAACTTCATCACCGTGATCCAGTACCGCACGGCCCAGCTCGACTTCGACACCGCCACCCACGTCGCCGCCGTCCGCGGGGCCATCGCCGCCGCCGCCAAGATCTCGGAGCAGGCTCAGGAGGACGCGGCCCTCGCCTCGAAGGCCGCCGCCGACGCCCGCAAAGCCGCCGCCGAGGCCCAGAAGTGGGCGCAGAAGGCGCTCGACTCTGCCGCCAAGGCCGACGACTACGCCCAGCAGGCGCGGGACAACGCCGACGCCGCCGACAAGTCGGCCGCCGCCGCCCAGGCCTCCGCCACCAAGGCGAAGAACGCCGCCGCCACCGCCCGCGGCGCCGCCCGCACCGCCAACTACTCGGCCAACAAGGCCGTCGACTCGGCGCGCGCGGCCCTCGCCTCTTCCGCCCAGGCCCAGCGCTCCGCCGCCGCGGCCCGCGCCGCCGAACTCGCCGCCTCCGCCGACGCGAAGGCCGCCGCCATCGCGTACGCCCAGGCCAAGCAGATCGCCGCCGACAAGAAGCGGGCCGAGGAGATCGCGAGGGCCAAGGAGGCCGCGCTCAAGGCCTGGGAGAACCGCGACGTTGGCCGGGACCCGGCCAACAACGACAAGAACAACAAGGTCAACCCGAACGGCACCGCGGACGGCGACGCCGACGAATGGTGGAACGACGCCCAGTTCTACGCGGACGCCGCCAACGTGGTCAGCATCGGCGCCGGATTCCTGGCGGCCGGCTGCGCCTTGGCAGCCTTCGTCTTCCCGCCGGCCCTCGCCGTGGCCGGCTTCTTCGCCGGCGTCTCCACGGGCGCGGGCGCCATCGGCACCCTCTTCACGGGCATCGAGCACGGCTTCACCAGCGGCGCCTTCTGGGAGTCCGCCGCCGGCACTGGCCTGAGCCTGGTCACCTTCGGCGCCTACAAGTGGGTCGGCGCCGCCGACAAGGCGCTCGGCGGCGGCCTCGTCAAGCCCGTCGTCAGCAAGATCACAGACACCGGCGAGGACCTGGTCTCCGGCATCACGAAGGGCCTCAGCGACATCTGGGGCCTGGCGGCCTGATCCCGCCCGTCTCTCCCGGGGGCGCCGCAATCAGGCGGCGCCCCCGTCCCCCTCCTTTCACAGAAAGGTCCTGCCCCCGTGCATGGAATACGTGGCGGGCGCGCCACAAGGAGACGCGCCCGCTCGACGGTCCTGACCGTCCTCACCGCCCTGACCCTCGTCATCACGACAGCCGCGACGAGCCAGGCGGCCGAGCCGCCCGCGACGGCCAAGGCCTCGTCCACCACCAAGTCTGCAGCGCCCAGTGCGGAGATCACCGAGACCAGCAAGTTCGCGGCCGGCTCCGGTGAGGACTGCACCGCCACCGCGCCGGGCTCCAAGGAGCGCCGCGCGGGTGCCGTCGAGTCCTGTGTGACGGTCACCCCCGCCCCCGCGAAGGCGAAGACCCGCGCGGCCGCCGCCGCTCCTGCCGCCTCCGCAGCAGCAGCCGCCGCGGGAAGCTGCGACATCACCAGCCCCGGCAACTACGGCTACGAGCGCTTCTCGTACTGCGTGAACGGCATCAACGTCACCTACATCCTCCGCGACAGCAAGGGCGTGGAGATCGGACGCGGCGTCCTGGAGGTCTCCACCGGCGGTGACCTCTCGCCGACGGCCACGACCTGGAGCGAGCAGGTCTCCGTCACCATGACCAGCGCCGTCGGCGATGTCACCGCGCTGAACGCCAAGCTCCGCGCCTCGTGCGACGCCGGCTGCACGGCCACCAAGACCGCCCCCTGGTACGGCGGCAACATCACCCTCGGCCAGACCCTCACCGGCAACGTCACCTACTCCTCGCCCCAGACGACGGGCTCCTCCGCCTCCTTCTACACGTCCTACGCGATGTACGTGACGTCCCCGGGCGCGACCGCGACCGACCCGAACGCGTCCTGGAAGAACTCGCGTCAGATCAGGTGTGACGACGCGGTCGGCGGGTCGTCGGTGGCGGGGTGTGCCGTGCCGTCGGTCATGGCCGAGATGTCGATGAGCACGCAGGGATCTGACCAGGGCAGCGCGGTGGCGGCGTATCTGTGGGCCCAGAAGAACCTCACCGACCGCTGGGGGCTCAACACCCCGCTGACCCGGTCGACGACCGGCGCGGAAAGCCGGGTGAACAGCACCTGTGGAAGCGGGGCGTCGGAGCCGTTCGCGGACGCGAGCGACCTCATACCGACCGACACCTGTGCCCAGTTCCCCTTCGCGGAGACGAAGGAAGGCGGAAGGGACGGGGCTGAGTGCGCCGAGCTCATTCCTTACTACGGCAACGGCGGATGGGTCATCCACGAGCTCAACGGCGGTTCGAGCCTCGACACCTCCCAGCGATGTGTGCGCGCCCATGTCGCCGCCGTCGACAGGCAGTTCGCGGTCAGCCAGCTCGCCGACGGCTTCGCGGGCCAGCGGGTCATCGACGCCGACCAGTTCAAGCTGACGTTCACGGCGTCGCTCGACGGCTCGCACGCGGAGTGCCTGGGGATCTCGCCGGAGGGTGCGCGCCCGGCCGGCAACGGATGGATCAAGAACACCGTCGAACCGGTTCCGCACGTCAACAAGACCGACCAGACGAGCGCGGCCGGCTACCGGGCGTCCACGGCGACCGCCTGCCTGGGCACACAGCCAGGGCCTGGCAGTACCGCCGGGGGTGACATCACCGGCTGGGCGGACGCAGCCGCATACCGCACCAAGAACAATCTCACCGAGGGGCTTTCCCGGTGTCACTTGATCGCCAACGTTCTCGGCGGAAGGATCTCGCAGAACCTCGTCCCCTGCTGGCAGGCCGGCATGAACACCGGTGTGAGCAGCATGTGGGATGAGGGCGAGCAGAAGGTCTGGGCCGAGCTGAACGACGACACGTTCAGCGACGACGACGCGATCCTCTACCAGGTGACTCCGACGTATCTGAGCTCCGACAGCACGATTCCGGTGGGCGTTACGATGAGTGCCAAGATCCAGCGCGCGGACGGTTCCGTGGAGCAGCTGTTCCCCGACGTCTACGTCGCCAACACTCAGACCGGCGGGCAGCACAACCTCGGGAACTGATCACGCCCGCCGCCCCTGTTCGCGCCTTCGGGAGTCAGGATGAGTTTCACCACCCCGCCGCGGCCGATCGACGTGACCGCGCTCTTCCCTGAACTGGCCCCGCTGGCGCGGACGGCGACCCGGCTGCACCCGCGGCCGGGGTCGCCGATGGTGCATGACAGCTCCGTCGGCGGGCCGCTGCTGTGGCCCGCCGACGAGCCGTGGCCGTACTGCGACGAGCCGCACGAGAAGGGCGCGACGTCCGTGGTGCTCTCTCCGGACGACGTCCGTGTCCTTCGCCGCAATCGGGCGGCCATCACCAGCCGACGGCACCTCGGCCGCCCGGCGTCCCTGCCCACGCCCGACGAACTGGCGACCTCGAAACGGATCCGCCAGGGCCGCCCCTGGCCCGAGGGCCCGATCGCGATGCTGCCAGTGGCCCAGCTCTACGCCCGCGACGTCCCGTTCCCGGTCAGCCCGCCCGGGGCCGACCTCCTCCAGGTCCTGTGGTGCCCCTTCGACCACCCGACCCACCCCCGCACCGCTCTCCGTTGGCGCTCCGCCGCCACCGTCACCGACGTCCTCGACTCACCGCCCGAGCCGGCCGGGATCAAGTCCCAGGATTATCTTCCGGAGCCGTCCCTGCTCGCACCCGAGCAGGTCACGGAGTACCCCCACTTCATGGAACTGGACGAGGAGCTGCGCCGGCAGCTGGCCGACCCGAGCCGGTGGGGCGTTTCCGGTTCCACCGACCCGCAGGAGTTCTACCGGAATGAGCTGACCACGGCCCCCGGCTGGAAGACCGGCGGCTGGTCCCGCTGGGGCCTGTCCGACCCCATGCCCCGCCGCTGCCCGGAATGCGGCACCGAGGCGCTCCCACTCCTCACCGTCGCCACCTTCGAATGGGACGCCGGCAGCGACAGCTGGGCCCCCGTGGAGGAGCGGGAGAATCCGACCCCACTCCTCCGCGGCACCCCGCCCGCGAACTTCACCATGACGGTCATCGCCCGCGGCTACGACCTCCAGCTCCACGCCTGCCCGGCCGACCCGTCCCACCCCCACATCGAACTGATCCAGTGACCGGCACGCCAGGAGCCAGCAGGAGTTTCACCACCCCACCGCGGCCGTACGACGTGACCGCGCTCTTCCCTCAACTGGCCCCGCTGGCGCGGACGGCGACCCGTCCACCAGTGGCGCGGACAGCTGCGACGAGTTTCCGATGGCCGACACCAGGGAGGGCGGCCAGGACGGCAACATGTGCGCCGAACTGACCCCTCAGGTCGTGAACAACGTGTGGTCCGCGCCCGCAACCTGGGCCGACCGCCCGACCACCGGCACCGAGACCTGTCTACGGCTGCACATCACCCAGCGCGCCAACAGCTCCGCGGGCGGCGTCCTCGGTTCCCTCCGCAAGTACCAGCGCATGCTGACGGACGACCCATTCCGTATCGAGTTCACCGCCTGAACCAGACACCATGAACGGGGCTCCCCGCGGTGCGCTGCGGGAACCCTGGCGGACACGATCCGGCAGACGGTGCCGGTCACAGGATGGAGGCAGAACGTGACGGCAGCCGCGCTCGACTGGGCGGGGGACCAGATGTGCGTCACCTTCACCCGGGGCCTGGAACCTGCCGAGGTGTTCACCCGCTACGGCGCCGACCCAGCCCGCTCCCGGTTGCTCGATGCGGACGCCGCATCCGACCTGCCCACGGGGCAATTCGCCGCCGGAACGGTGTCACTCCTACGCTCCGGAAGGCTCGGCGAGTGGACGTTCTGCGTCGAGGAGGACGGCGTCATCGGCTCCTGGCCCGAACCTCTCGCCGTACTGTCCCGCGGCACCGAGACCTACAGCGTCCTGTCCACCGAGGTCTTGCCGTCTTCCAGCACTGGCGCGACGGCGAGTGCTTGGTGAACTTCGAACCCGGACTGGTACACCCCCGGCCCGGACATCCCAGCCCCTGGTGGGACAGAGTCCAGGAAGCCCTAACTGAGCATGGGGACTCCGGAATGGCCCCCGTGGTCGCCCTCGTCCTCGACCACCTCGGCCTCACCTTGGACGATTCCACCCTGGCCGCCCCTTGGCCCACCCTGCCCCTTGCCGAGGACGACGCCCCGTCCGCACCGCGCGGTGATTCCTACGCGGGCGAGGGCCCGGTCCCGCCGGGCGCCATCGAAATCTTGTAGGCACACGTCCGGACGTCCTGCGACGCTAACCACTGACATCGAACGGGCGAATGGGACGACCGAGGAGCTGTTCCCCAACGCCTACGTCACCGACTGAACCCTGGAGCATCAGGGGCATCCCTGACACGCCTGACGGCTCAGAGATGCCCCCTGATCGGAGAAAGGAGCCCTCATGACCGACGATGATGAGTGGGGATGGGCTGTCGACCCACGCTATTCCTTGTGGTGCTTGACTTTCACCAGGGGCCTCAACCCGGCCGACGTGCTGCGCCGCTACGGAGCAGACCCCGACAGGGCGCAGGTTCTCGCCCGCACGGAGCGGAGCGACCTCTATGAGCAGGCCCTGCGCGGGGGAACAGTACTGCGCGTCGGCATGCACAGCGGATGGTCCTTCTGTTTCGAGGACGTGGGAGGAGCCGGCTCTCGGCCCGGTCCTCTCCGTGCGCTCTCGCAAGGCACCGAGACAGTGTCCCTGCTGCAGGGAGGAGACGGGATGAACCTTCTGTCGCACTGGCACGACGGGCAGTGCCGCGAGCGTTTCGAACCTGGTGCCACCGACTGGATACCGCAAGGCACTGGCCCCTTCTGGGATCTCGTGCGCAGTCGTCATCAGGCGCATCCAGGGCGTCCAGGCCTCTTGCTTGCCCTGGAGGTCATCACACAGCACACCGGCGTGTATCTGGACAGGACCACCATCACGGGCCCTCTGCTCACTGCATACCTTGCCGACGAGGACCGAACGCCCGATCCGGTGCCAAGTCTTCCTCCGACCCCTCCGAAGCAGGGCTCAACCTCGCTCGGTCGATACCTGGGATCTGTGCGCCCTACCCCCCGACCGCCCGAAACGTGAGCTTCCTGACTCCCCCTGAGGGGCACCGCAGTTCCGCGGTGCCCCTCCCTTCCCGCCCACGTGCGGGGATTTCTCAAGGCCGCCAGCGAGCCCGTCCCAAGAGGCCGTTGACAAGTAGCCCGGCCGGCACCCGAGCGGCTTTGGTACAGGCTTGCCTGGGAATCCCGTACGTCGAGAGCAGCGACGCAACGGACAACGAGATCACCGGTTGCCAGGACGCCGAGCATGCGGACCCACGAGTCCGAGGTGATGAACACGTTGAACGCTGACGATTTCGGCCCGAATGACTCGATCTTCTATCAGGTAACGCCCGTCTACCGAGACGCCACCAGCACGATCCCGGTGAGAGTCAAGATGGCCGGTGCTCTCGTTCGGTCGAACGGACGGTCACAGCCGGTGTTCGACGACGGCTACATCACCAACACCCAAGGCAACACTGGGTAGTTCAACGT
This sequence comes from Streptomyces pseudoechinosporeus, assembly GCF_054783935.1. Classification (NCBI taxonomy): domain Bacteria; kingdom Bacillati; phylum Actinomycetota; class Actinomycetes; order Kitasatosporales; family Streptomycetaceae; genus Streptomyces; species Streptomyces pseudoechinosporeus. The sequence continues at coordinate 225,999 of NZ_BAAGPS010000016.1, read as the reverse complement.
CGGAAACTGAGTCCGGCCAGAACGCGCCATCGGGAGCAAGCATGAGACGCACCACCCCTCCGCGGCCACTCGACGTCACCGCGCTCTTCCCTCAACTGGCCCCACTGGCGCGCACGGCGACCCGGCTGCACCCGCGGCCGGGGTCGCCGACTGTGCACGACAGCTCCGTCGGCGGGCCGCTGCTGTGGCCCGCCGACGAGCCGTGGCCGTACTGCGACGAGCCGCACGACAGCCGCGCGGCCCCGGTGGTCCACTCCCCGGACGACATCCGGCTCCTCCGCCGCGTCTGGACCGCATCGGCCGAGCGGCTGCACCTCGACCCCGAGGCACCCGAGTGGACCCCCGAGGAACTGGAGACCTTGGAGCGGATCAAGGCGGGCCGCCCGTGGTTCGATGGTCCGATCCCCCTCCTGCCCGTCGCCCAGCTCTACGCCCGCGACGTCTCTTTCCCGCGGCCGCCCGACGCGGACCTCCTCCAGGTCCTGTGGTGCCCCTTCGACCACGCGGAACACGCCTCCCCCAGGACCGCCCTCTTCTGGCGTTCCTTTGCCACCGTCACCGACGTCCTCGATGCACCGCCCGAGCCGCCCATCGTCCAGCGGGACTGCTACCTCCCGGAGCCGTGCCTGTTCTCACCGGAGCAGGTCACCGAGTACCCCAACCCCCTAGAGCTGGACAAGGAGCTTCGGGACCAGCTGGACGACATGAGCCGCTGGGAGACGATCGACCCCGCGCGGTACAGCACGTACGCGGACGACCCGGGCGAGCTCTACCTGAACAACCTCTCCACCGCCCCCGGCTGGAAGACCGGCGGCTGGACCCGCTGGAGCCTCACCGACCCCGTGCCCCGCCCCTGCCCCGAGTGCGGCACCGAGCAGGTCCCGCTCCTCACCATCGCCTCCTGGGAATGGGACGGCGGCAGCGGGACCTGGATCGCCGAGGAGGAACCGACGAACCCGGCCCCGCCTCCTCTGGGTGCCCAGGACGGCAACTTCACCTTGATCGACATCGTCGGCGGCCACAACCTCCAGCTCCACGCCTGCCCGGCCGACCCGTCCCACCCGCACATCGAGCTGGTCCAGTGACCGGCACGCCAGAAGCCGGCAGGAGTTTCACCACCCCGCCGCGGCCACTCGACGTGACCGCGCTCTTCCCTCAGCTGGCCCCGCTGGCGCGGACGGCGACCCGGCTGCACCCGCGGCCGGGGTCGCCGACTGACCGACCAGGAGGGGCAGAAGCTGCAGCAGGTCGTGCGCCGGGGATTCACGTCGCTGTGGCCGAGGCCGTCCGGAGCGACCTCGCAGCCCGCCTGCGCATCATCCGGCCGCTCTGCCCCGACCACCGCACCGGCACCCACCCAAAGGCGGTCTCGGACCGGGCGGTGTGGTGGTGCACGCCCAGGGCCCCTGCGAGCGAACCGCTGTGCTGACGGCCGCCCGGCGGATCCGTACGGGCCTCAGGACATGCTGCCCCGGCACACCGTCCCCACGGCCGGGGTGCGGCCCGTGCGGAGGTATTTGTCGACCGCCTCCGTGACGCAGCGGTTCTGCGGGTATGTGCCGTGGCCCTCCTCCTCGGCCGTCAGGAGCACGCCGACACCGTCGCCCAGGGCGCGGGCCATGTGGCGGGCGCCGGGATATGGGGTGGTCGGGTCGCCGGTGCCGCCGACCACCAGGACGGGGGCCGCGCCGTCGGCGTTCACCTGGGGCGTGGCGCGCTCGCCGTCGAACGGCCAGTCGTAACAGAGGTAGACGCCGGTGGACCAGGCCGCGCCGAAGACAGGTGAGGCGGCTTTGATGCGGGCCTCGTCCCGGTCGAGGCGTTCGAAGCCAGGGCGCAGGCTGGAGTCCGCGCAGGTGATCGCGGTTAGGGCGACGCGGCTGTTATCGCGCGGGGTCGGCGCGCGGTCGGCGGAGCCGATGTCGTCCGCGCCCTTGCTCAGCGGACCGCCGTCGTTGTGGTCGATCAGCGCGGTGAGAGCCTTGGCGAGCGGCGACCAGCCGTCTGTGCCGAGGTCGAGATGGTCACCGACGGTGTCCGCGAGGTCGTCGGCGTCGAGGTTCCTTCCGCCGCCGGCCGGGGCGGGCTTTTTCTCCAGGCGGTCGGCCAGGCGCGCCATGCGTCGCGCGGCCTCCTCGGGCCCATCGCCGGTCGGGCAGTGGCGGATACGGGCCGCGCAGTGCGCAGCGAACCGGTCGAATGCCGCCTGGACCGCCTTGACCTGCGACACCTGCGCCTCGTTGAGGTCCTCGGTCGGATCGACGGGCGCTTCGAGGACGAGCCGTCCGACGTGCGACGGGTACAGGTGGGCGTAGACCGCGCCGAGCGTCGTTCCGTACGAGACGCCGAAGTAGTGCAGCCGCTCGTCGCCGAGGAGGTAGCGCATCAGGTCGAGGTCGCGCGCGGTGTGCGAGGTGCCGATGTACGGGAGGAGCGCTCCGGAGTGCTCAGCGCAGGCGTCGGCCCCGTCGTAGCCGGTGTCGTCCGCGGTCTTCCCGCAGCGCACGGGGATGGTCGCGCCAACGCCGCGCGGGTCGAAGGAGACCAGGTCGTAGCGGTCGAGGAGCGGCTTGTACTGGTTGAGGCGTTCGGGCAATCCGCTCACGCCGGACTCGCCGGGGCCGCCGAAGTTGAGGACGAGTGAGCCGATGCGCCGGGCGTTCGGGCCGGTGGCCTTGCGGCGGATCAGGGCGACTTCGATCGTCCTGCCATCTGGTTTCCGGTAGTCGAGGGGGGTCTTCATGGTGGCGCAGTCGTAGGCCGTGCGCGCGGTGGGCGGCGAGGTGCAGCGGGACCAGTGGAGGCGCTGGCCGGTGGTGAGCGCGGCGGGCAGACCGGCGGGCGGGTTGTTCGCGGTGAACTCCGTACGCGGCTCCGCACTCCGGCCGGGAGCGTCGTGCTGGAGCCAGGCGCCGACGGCCCCGATCGCGGCGAGGACGACCCCGGCGATGATCAGCGCACCGGCCGAGAGGCCCGGTCTGCGGCTTCGTATCGGATGTGCGTCACTCATCGAAATCCCCGCGCTCCCGCCCCTGGACGCCCGCCCCGTGCCCGCATGCCCGTGTTCGTGATCGTCCGATCGTCGAATGAGTGCAGAGTACAAGCCGTCCCCGACAGGAGCTCAGCTCCTGGCGTCACGGATCCCCAACCCGGTGAACGTATGCGGTCACAGCCCTAACCACTGACATCGAACGGGCGAATGGGACGACCGAGGAGCTGTTCCCCAACGTCTATGTCCCCAACACCAAGGGAAACACCGGGTTGCTCAACCTCGGCAACGGATCCAGCAAGTTCGCGCCCTCGGGAGCCGGCATGAGTTGTCCCGGAGTGTGCGGCGGGCGGCGCGGCGATGCAGGACGAGCGGACGACGCACGACGAGCGGTGGACCGCTCGTCCCGACGGCCTGTCAGTTCTTCGGCTCCGTCGGCTCCGTCAGCCCGCCGACGCCTTGGCACAGAGGTACGGACGCGCGAGCAACAAGCCGGTGCCCGTGATGCCGATGCCGAAGTAGACCGGAGCCAGGTGGACGAAGTCCGTGTAGTGGATCGCGCCGTGCACCACCAGAGCTGGCAGGAATCCAGCCGCCGCCGCTGAGGCCAGGGTCCAGAACACCCAGGCCTCCCCCCGCCGCCAGCCCCACGCGCTGAGCAGGATGATGGCCACCGCGGCGGACATCAGGGCGCCGCCCAGCCCCGCGCGGTCGTGGGCGACGAACGGTACAAGCCGGGGGTTCAGGGATTCCAGCGCCTCCGTGCTGGTGTCCAGGAAGGTCAGGTCGGTCGGTACGAAGACGCCGGTCAGGCCGACCACCGAGATCACCGCTCCGCCGGCGAACAGGCCTGCTCCCGTGACGATCAGCAGCAGTTGGCCGGTCAGCGCCCGTCGGCGTTCTGGTTCCGGGCCCTCGGGGACCAGGTGCCAGCGCGGTGTGTGCGGGGTTCGGCGGACCGCGGCCACGAACATCGGGAACAGTACGAGGGCGGTGGCCGTGTGCAGGGGTTCCACGAAGCCGGTGGCCAGGAAGTAGAACAAGGTGGGGAAGCCGATCGCTCCCGAGAGCAGGTACACCTCGCGGGCCCAGGGCCAGCCGCGTCTGATCCCGCCCACGGCGAGGCCGGTGTAGAGGGCGCCGATCGATGCCATCGTGCCGGCCATGGTGATCCGGTCGTGCTGGAGGAAGTGGACGAGGTGGTGGTTGGCGGCGTGCAGTTGATGCACCGTCATGCCGAGGTAGTCGCGGTCGTACCAGAGCAGCACCGGCCCGAGTGTGATCGCCGCGGCGCCGAGTCCGGCGCCCGTCATACCGAGCCCGACGAGCAGCGCCCACCACCAGGCGGGCCAGCGGCGCGGATCGCGGCCGACGTCCCGTAGCCGCGGCGCGGGCGCGGTGGGCGTGGCTGCCTCGGTGGCCCGTGCGAACCAGCCGGGTCCGGCCTCCACCAGCACCTCGGGCCGGGCGAGCACGACGGCGTCCGGCTCCTCGAGTGCGGCGGCCGCAGTGGTGACCGACGGGTCGGACACATGGACCACGTGCGGGTCGTCGCCGCTGGTGAACCCGTCGACGTACGGCTTGAGGGCGGCCTCGGCCTCCGAGTCGCGGGCGCGGACGACCAGCGGGATCGAGCGGCCGGCAGCGGCCTCGCGTACGGTCTCCACGTCGGCCGCCGAGACGGGCGCCACCTCGACGACGCCGGCCCCGAGCGGGGGCATGGCGCGTACCGTTTCGCGGGCGAGCGAGGGTGGGACGGATATGCCGAGGCGGACGGTCACAGGTACGCCGGCGATCTCACCGGCGAGGCGCTCAGGCGGATGGCGGTGGCCGAATCCCCGGGCGATCAGCCGCGCGCCGACGGGACGGGAGCCGATCGAGGCCAGCAGCCGCAGTGCGGTTCGCTGCGAACGGCGACGGCCGAGGACGGCGGCGGCCGCGCCGCGCAGCGGGTGATACGTCCAGTCCGGCATCAGTCGCTTTCGCTCTCCGTCGCGGTCACCGGGGCGCCGGGTCACCGGGCGCGGTCCAGCCGAGTAAACCTCACCCGGTATCGGCCACGTCTGGGGAGGGGACGTTGCCGATGTATGTGACACATTCCGGCGATCTGTAACGTTCGTAGAACTGCCTGCCTGTGGGCAGCCGCCGTACGCCACGTGCGCGTACGCGGCTCCATCCGCCGACTACGTCGACGAGGCCGAGGCTGCGCCCCCTCGCCGCGCTTCGGCGGCTTCCCGAACACCGGTGCTCCGGCCTCCACTTCATGCCCAACGCGGGACGGCTCCCAAAAAGCACAATGCCCGAGTTGCCCTCATTGCCGCTTTGTTCAGGCTTGGTGGTGCTTGATCGGGTGAATTGGGTCACGTTCGGGCGAATTGGGCGTTGAGGTGGCGTCCCGGCAACTCATGCTTTGCAGAACGGAAGTTGAGGATCGCGTTCCGGAATAATCGGGCGATTTGCCCCTCGTTTCGACGAGTTCAAAAGGGGCTCACTGGGATTTCAGAGCTTGTTTCGGGCGTGTGCTCTCGCATACGTTCTCGGCGATCCGGGCGGAACGCCGAATCCTGCCGCCGTCCGGAACCCATCCATCCATGCGCTTCGGCAGGAGCGGGGGAACCAGGTAAGTCGCCGGTCCGGATTTCGGAACGGCTTGGGGTGAAGTCGCATTCGTCGTGCGGCCGGGCATCTCCCGCCCGAACCCGACAGCTCACCTCGTAGGCGCCGGAGAGGAATTCGCCATGTCCGCACGAGGTAAGCACCGTCGTTCGAAAGCCCGCCCCTTTGTCCGCGGTTTCGTCGCCGTGGGGACGGGTGGAGCCGCGCTCGTTCTCCCGATCATGGGGGCGACCGGCGCCGGCGCCGCCCAGCCGGCGCAGGTCACACAGGTCGCCCAGGAGGCGCAGGCCACAGTCCCGCAGGTCCAGCTCGTCACGCACAAGGTGGCTTCGGGAGAAACCCTGTCCAAGATCGCGAAAAAGCACTCCGTGAGCGGCGGTTGGAAGAAGCTGTACAAGGCCAACAGTGCCGTCATCGGCACTGACCCGGCGCGGCTTCGTCCGGGCCTCACGCTGACGGTCGGCACTAAAACCGTCCAAACGCCAGCAAACGAGGTGAAGGCGGCGCCCGCTGCCACGCCCGCCGCCGAGCCCGCTGCCACGCCCGCCGCCGAGCCCGCCGCCGAGAAGACGTACACGAACGACCTCGACGGCTGGATCAAGGAAGCGCTGGACATCATGGCCCAGAACGGGATTCCGGGCTCGTACGACGGCATCCACCGCAACGTCATGCGCGAATCGTCGGGGAACCCGCAAGCCATCAACAACTGGGACTCCAACGCCGTGGCCGGGACGCCGTCCAAGGGCCTCCTGCAGACCATCGATCCGACCTTCCAGGCCTACCACGTGCCCGGTACGTCGATGGACCCCTTCGACCCCGTCGCGAACATAGCGGCAGCCTGCAACTACGCCGCCGACAAGTACGGCTCGATCGACAACGTCAACGGGCCTTACTGATCTGGTCCGGCCTTGTGGGCGGCCTCGGCGCCGGATCGACCGAGCGCGCCCATGGGCGGGCCGCCCTCACCGCCGCCCTCACGGGCTCTCATGAGCGAACTCCTGCGGCCCCATGGGCGGCAGGAGTTCGCCATGTCGCTGAGCCGGCTGACGGGGCCGGGAGGATGCCCGGCCCTGTTGCCGGGCCGGGACATTCGCCGCCGCTCGTCAGGCCTTCGTGTCCGCGAACAGATCTTCGGCAGTGGCGGCCGTGACGGAGCGCTTGAGCCAGGTTCGGAGGGTTTCCAGGTCGGTGCAGTCCGTGATGCGCGCGCGTACGTCGTCTGGGACCTCGACGCCGCGCTCGCTCAGGACCAGCAGGATGTCCTCGACATGACCCTCGACATGGCCCTCGACACGGCCTTCCGCGCGCAGGCGCTGGGAGGTCTCCGAGCGGAAGAAGGAGAGATCGACCGACATCAATTGCCTCCAGATCTTTGCGGCCGGGGCGGTCCCAAGGCCGAGTTCGGTGAATTCTGCGAAGATCCTCGCGGATTCTTCGTCGACGGTTTTCAGCGCGGCGGCCAGGGCTTTCAGTATGGCAGCGGCGTTGGCGTCCTTGCCATGAGTGATGGCGGAGAGTGTCGCGAGGGGGATGTCGCGGGCCGCGGCGGACGGGTCGGTGATGGCGGGGACGTTGTGCGGGCCCAGGACGAGGGGACGCAGGGTGAGGGTGCGCCACTGTCTGGGCCCGATGGTGATGGGTTCGGCGGCCCACGCGGCGGTGGTCTTGTCCTGGCACGTGACGAGCAGGACGGGTGGGATGCGGTACTTCGCGTACAGGTGGGCGATGTAATAAGCCCAGCTGGCGGGTTTCTTCGGATCTTTCTTGCCCTGGGCCTCCACGACCAGGAGATGGCTCTCGCCGGAGGCGGTGTCGAGCTTGAGCAGGGTGTCCACCCGCCGTTCCAGTGGCTTGATCTCCGTGAGATCGGTGGGCATGAGGGACACCGCGACCGGGTCCGGGAAAGGGAGATCGAGGGCCCGGAAGGTCCGCGCGAAGGCGCCGGGGTCCTCCTGGAAGAGGCGGTGCATCGCCTCGTGGGATGAGCTGACCATGTGGCGGACGGTAGTGACGGCAGGTCAAGCCGGACCGGTATATGCCGCTGGCTCACTCGTAAGGATGATCAGCGGCAGGCTTCCGGCCCCGAGTACCGGTAGGTACCCGGGGCCGGTGCGCATGTATCAACCGAGCTTTGCGTTCTGGGCCTTGACGAGGTCGGCCGGGATCTTGGCCTCGCCGGGGCGGGACTGTATGAACGCGCCACTGTCCAGCGCGAAGTAGTTGACGATGATGTCGCCGAAGCGGAAGGTCTGGGTGCGGAGTTTCTGGGTGAAGCCCTTGAACTTGAAGGTGGCAGCAGTGGCGAGGGACTCGTCGCTGCCCGAAGGGGCGGCCTCCACCGTGACCGAGTCGTACGGCGTGGTTCCCCTGTCCGACGTCGCGGTATAGCCGCTGCCGCAGGAGTTGGCTGCCTTGGCGAGGTCCTTCATGGCGGACTCCGCTCCGCCGTCCGCGTAGGTGGAGAGTGTGATGTAGGTGGACATGGCGGCCGAACTGGTGGCGACGTGTGTGAGCGTGGCCTGCGGGGAGCCGATGGGGAGTTCGTTCATCGCGTACGCCAACGGGGTGCAGACGGCTTTGTCAACGTCCATGTCGTCCTGACTGGCGGCCAGGGCGTCACCGTCGGAGGGCTTCTTGACCTCGTGGCCACCGCTCTCGGCCTTGGTGACCATGAGTTTCGCCACGCGCTCCGCCGGGTTCACCTCCTTGGCCTGAGAAACCGTGGCCTTGGGCTTGTCGGCCGCGTCCGTCTCCGAGTCACCGTTTCCGCAGGCGGTCAGGCCGGTGAGTACGGCGACGGAGAGGCCGCAGGCGGCCAGGGCAGTGGATCTCTTCATACGGCTCATACGTCATCCCTTCGGTGGACGATCACGGCATGGCGAAGATCGCGGCGCGGCAGTGAAGTCCGTGGCTGTCACCAAGTCCTCGACCGCCACGCCCCGCCAACCGCCCTACTGGCCAGGGAACTTCCAGATGAACGGCTCCCCGTCCTCCTCCGACCAGTGGACCTCCATCTCCTTCGCGTTCGCCGGGATCAGGTACGAGTCGCAGAACGTGTGGCTCTCGCCCTGCTTCCAGCTCTCGACGTCGTACGGGTCCTCGCAGCCCGGCGCGTCGTCGGCGGCGCCGATGAGCAGCGCGCCCCGCTTGCCGTCCGCCCAGATGGAGGTGCCGTCGGCCGCGTCGGAGTCGGTCGTCAGGGTCGGGCCGCCCTTGTGCGTGAACTTCAGGTGCGCGACCGCGAGCACCATGCCCTTGGCCTCCGCCTTGTCCTGCACCAGCTCCTGGGCCTCGGCCTCGGTGCCGACGTCCACCTTCTGCGCGGTGATGTCGTAGGTGACGTTGCCGTCCTCTTCCTCGACCTTGCCCTCGGCGCTTTCGCCCGTGGCCAGCTCGCCACCGGAGGCCGCCTCGGCCGGAGTTGCCGGCGCCTTCGGCTTGGCGGCGGCAGCGGGCTTCTTCGCGTCGTCGGCTTTGTCCTCCCCGCCGCCGCACGCGGTCAGCGCGAGCGCGAGAACGGCGACGGGCGCGGCGACGCGCAGGGCGGTTTTCTGGTGCAGCAAGACAAACTCCTTGTGAGTGATGCGAGTGGGGGGAGTTCCCGCGCAGGCGTTACAGCGGCACGCACCACAGCAGCGGCACGGCACCACAGCGCCACAGAGCGCCACGCGGTCGAGGTGCCGATGCACGATGCCGGTGCTCTACGGGGCGTACGGCCACCGGAGTTGCACCAGGAAAGGCCCAACTTCTCGTCGGGCAGACGACGTTCCCCGTGCGCGGAACCGCTCGAAGCGGAAACGCGATCAACAGATCCTGAAGTACGGCCCCTCACGCTGTCAACAAACGCGAATACTTACCGTCACAGGCGCGCTAGGGTGAAGCCGCGGCGCACCCTCCCACCTGGAAGGTCATCCGCGCCTCAACCTGCCCCTCCCCGACCCGTGAGCAATTCGTGCAGGAACCGTGGCCTCCGCATGACGATCACATGTCCGCCGGACGTCACACCGTTCGCGCTCGCACAGCGACACCCGCTCACGAAGGCCCGTACTCAACGGGGAACCAACCGCCCCGCGTTGCGCGTGGATAACGTCGAGTCCTGTGAGGTTCGCGATCGTTGGCGCGCCTTGAGGGGCTTATGCGCTGCTGATACGGTGCGGTGACTTGACACTCATTCCGGTCGCCGGTATTCGGCCAGGTCGGGCGGTACGCCCGATGCGGAATGGAGTGTCCTAAATGACGGATCCTTCTTGGGTGTACGGGGAGCGGTTGCGTGAAGATCCAAGAGCGTACGGGGGCGGGTAACAACCGTTCCGCGGCGCCGGCTCAGCCGGCGATGGGTGAGCGCCTTCCCGCGCCGCCTCGCGAGCGCAAACCGGCACTCGCCGCTCTCGCCGTGCTGCTCATCCTGGTCGGGGCGCTCGGGGCGACGATGCTCGTGCTGCGCGCAGGGGATCGCGTTGAGGTCATCCAGGTGACGAAGACCATCCAGGCCGGCGAGTCCGTCGCCGACAGCAACATCACCTCCGTGCTGGTCGCAGAAGACTCCAGCATCAAGTACGTCCGCTGGGAGCAGCGCGAGACCCTGAAGAGCCTCAAGGCCAAGTCGCCCATCTACGCGGGCACTGTCGTCGTCGGCCAGATGTTCGGGGCGAAGTCCTCCCTCCCCGCCGGCAAGGCCTCTGTAGGTCTCGCCCTCAAGGAGGGCCAGTACCCCGCGACCATCAAGCCCGGCGACATCGTCGCCGCCTACCGCGTAGGCCGCACGAACTCCGGCTCCAACTCCGACAACTCCTCGACCGGTGGTACGTCCACCGGCACCGACACCCTCCTCGTCGACGACGCGCGCGTGAACACCAAGACCAGCAGCGACGACGCCACCATCAGCACCGGCAACCTCGCCATCACGCTGCTCGTCGACCAGGACGACGTCCCCGCCCTCACCCAGGCCGCCGCCGCGGGCGAGGTCGCCGTCGCCCTCGTACCCGGCAACTAAGGGCGAGAGAGACAAAAAGAGACATGGCGCTCATCGCTCTCGCCGCCGACAAGGGTTCCCCCGGCGTCACCACGGCCGCCGTCGCCCTCGCCGCGGTCTGGCCCCGCCGGGCTCTGCTGGCGGAGACCGACCCGGCAGGCGGTGACCTCGTGTACCGCAGTGCCGCCGCGCACGGCGGTCCGCTGAACCCCAACACCGGCATGCTGTCCATCGCCGCCACCGCGCGCCGAGGACTCGTACCGGACCAACTCTGGGACCACGTACAGCCGTTGAGCGGCGGGCTTGAGGTGCTGGTCGGGCTCGGGAACGCCGAGCAGGCCGCCGGGCTCGCCGGGCTGTGGCCGACCCTCGGCCGGGCCTTCGCGCAGCTCGCCGACTCGCCGCACGCGCCCGCCGACGTCATCGCCGACTGCGGCCGGGTCGCCGGGGACACCCCCGCCGTCGAGATGTTCTCGCAGGCTGCCCTCGTACTCCTCATCTCCCGCACCGAGCCGGAGGCCATCGCGCGCGTACGCGACCGGGCCGCCGCCCTCACCGCCAGGCTGCACGGCGGCTCGCGCGGCGCGGCCTCCCTCGCGACGCCGCTCATCGGCGTCGTCCTCATCGCCGACCCGGGCGATTCCGCCAAGCTCGTCCACCAGGTCAACGACATGCTGGTGGCCGCGCAGACGGGCGCCCGCGTCGTGGGCACGCTCGCCGAAGACCCGTCCGGTGCCGACCAGTTGGCCGGACGCAAGCGCGGCCGGCTCGACAAGTCGCTACTCATCCGCTCGGCGCGCAAGGTGACCGCGGACCTCTACCAGCAGTTCGGGGCGGCCTGGGCCGTACCGGCCGGCGGGCCGGGCGGGCAGCCCACCGCGGGGGCCGGCCGATGACCGCTGTCGACCATCAGCTGGTCAAGCGGTTCCGGCAGGAGGCCGGCGACCGCATAGCCGAGCAGCGCCGCCTCGACCAGGTCTCCGGCGTCACGCCGATGTCCAGCGAGGACGAGCGCCAGTACGCCCGCGCGGTCATAGCCCAGATCCTCGAGGAGTACGCCCGTACGGAGATCAACTCCGGTCGTACGCCGCTGGATGCCGAGACCGAGGAGCAGTACGCGGCCGCCGTGCACGCCGCCCTCTTCGGAGTCGGCCGGCTCCAGCCCTTGCTCGACAATCCCGAGGTCGAGAACATCGACATCAACGGGTACGACCAGGTCTTCGTCGGATTCGCGAACGGCGAGGAGATCAAGGCCGATCCCGTCGCCGAGAACGACGAGGAGCTGATTGAGCTCATTCAGATCCTCGGCGCGTACTCCGGTCTCTCCTCCCGGCCCTTCGACTCCGCCAATCCGCAGCTCGACCTGCGGCTGCCGGACGGTTCGCGACTGTCCGCGGTCATGGACGTCACCCGGCGCCCGGCCCTGTCCATCCGCCGCGCGCGCATGGGCAAGGTCTTCATGTCGGACCTCGTCGGCAACGGCACGCTCACGCCCGAGATCGGGCACTTCCTCGCCTGCGCCGTCCGGGCCCGTAAGAACGTCATGATCGCGGGCGCCACCAACGCCGGTAAGACGACCCTCCTGCGCGCGCTCGCCAACGAGATCCCGCCGCACGAGCGCCTCATCACCGTCGAGCGCGCCCTGGAGCTCGGCCTCGACCAGTTCCCCGACCTGCACCCGAACGTCGTCGCGTTCGAAGAGCGGCTGCCCAACTCCGAGGGCCAAGGCGCGATTTCGATGGCCGAGCTGGTGCGCCGTTCGCTGCGTATGAACCCCTCGCGCGTCATCGTCGGTGAGGTCCTCGGCGACGAGATCGTGACCATGCTCAACGCGATGTCGCAGGGCAACGACGGCTCGCTGTCCACGATCCACGCGAACAGCTCCAGCGAGGTCTTCAACCGTATTTCGACGTACGCGCTCCAGGCCAACGAGCGGCTGCCCATCGAGGCCAGCCAGATGCTCGTGGCGGGCGCCGTGAACTTCGTCGTGTTCATCCAGCGGCGCAACGACTACCAGACGGGCGGCCGACTTCAGCGCATGGTCACCTCGATCCGTGAGGTCAACGGCGTCGACGGACGCGTCCTGTCCAGCGAGGTGTTCGCCGAGACGGCCGACGGCAGGGTCGTACCGCATGCGCCTCTGTCCTGCCTCGACGACCTGGTCGCGTACGGCTATCGCGGGCCCGCCGGGAACTGGGGCTGATGGGGATGACCGAGATGACGGCCATGGCGGCCATGACGGAGACGACGGAGATGGCGGGGGCGACTGTGCAGCTTGCCGCGCTCGGCTCGCTCGGCTCCATGGGCGGGCTCTTCTCCACGACCGTGCTGTACGCGCTGGCGTGCGGTGTCGCCGTCGGCGGCGGACTCGCACTGTTCGCGGTCGCGGTCCGGGGGCTGCCCGCCAAGCCCCAGCACGAGAAGCAGAAGGCCGGCGAACGGGCCGGTGAGCTGATCCGGTTCGCCGGTCAGCGCGGTTCGATCGCGGCGGGCGCCGGAATCGTCGTCCTGCTGCTCACCCGCTGGGCGGTGGCCGGTATCGCCACCGCCGTACTCGTCTTCTTCTGGGACAAGCTCTTCGGCGGTGCCTCCGAGGAAAAGGCCGCCATGCGCCGCGTAGAGGCGCTCGCGTCCTGGACTGAGTCGCTGCGTGACACGATCGCCGGCGCGGTCGGCCTTGAGCAGGCCATCCCGGCGTCCGCGCGCGCCTCCGCACCCGTACTGCGCCCGCACCTCGACGCCCTCGTCGACCGGCTTCGCTCCCGTACGCCGCTGCCCGAAGCCCTGCAGCACCTCGCCGACGAGATCGACGACGCCTCCGCCGACATCATCGTCGCCGCGCTCATGCTCAACGCGCGACTGCGCGGCCCGGGGCTGCGCCAAGTCCTGGGCGCGCTCGCCAAGTCGGCGCGCGAGGAGGTCGACATGCGGCAGCGCGTCATGGCGCAGCGGGCCTCGACTCGCCGTTCCGTACAGATCGTTGTCGCCGTCTCGGTCTCCTTCGTGCTCGGCCTGTCCATCTTCAACCGCGAGTTCGTCGAGCCGTACGGCACGGCGGTCGGACAGCTCGTACTCGCCTGCGTCTGCGGACTGTTCGCGCTCGGCTTCTGGTGGCTGCGCAAGCTGTCGACGATCGAGACGCCGGAGCGGTTCCTGGTGCGGGACGAGGCGGCGGTCCAGTTCGTACGTCCCCGTATGCCCTCCCAGGCGTCGGGGCCGGCCCAGTCGTCGGTGCCGTCCGAAGAGGGGGTACGCCGCTGATGGACCTGACCATGCCGATCGTGATCGGCGCCGTTCTGGGGCTGGGCGTCTACGCCCTCGTACGGGCCCTGATGCCGTCCAAGCGCAGCGCGGTCGCCCAGGTCGCGCGCATCGACGCGATGCGGGCGCGGGGCGCGGCGTACGAGTCATCGCATCGCACCGCCGACGCCGGGCGGCTCGGATCCGTACGGGCCCAAGTGGGCGCGCGAGTCGCCGAGTTCTATATGCAGCAGGGCTGGGAGCAGCGGTCGCTGCGGGCGGATCTCGCGGTGCTTGACCGGAGTTGGGAGAAGTTCCTCGCGACGAAGGTGCTGCTGGCGGCGGGCGGTCTGTTCTTCGGGCCGTTCCTGTTCGCCGTGGTGTGGACGCTGGGAGTGGGCAGCAGCCCGATCATCCCGGTCTGGCTGGCGCTGCTGTTCGCGGTCATCTTCTTCTTCCTGCCGGATCTGGAGGTGCGGCGGGACGCCGGCGAGAAACGGCGTGACCTGCGGCGCGTGATCGGCGCGTATCTGGACCTGGTGTCGATGAGCCTGGCGGGTGGCCGGGGTCTCCCGGAGGCCCTCATGGCCGCCGCCGAGATCTCCGACGGCTGGGCGACCCAGCGGATCCGTAACGCGCTGTCCGACGCCCGGATCACGGGCGTCAGCCAGTGGCAGGCGCTCGGTTCGCTCGGCGAGGAGCTGGGCGTCGAGGAACTCAAGGACCTGTCGGCGTCGTTGGCGCTCGTCGCGGACGACGGCGCGAAGGTGCGCGAGTCGCTCGCCTCGCGCGCCGAGACGATGCGGCACCGCGAACTCGCCGATATCGAGGGCAGCGCGGGGGAGAAGTCACAGTCGATGCTCGTGGCCCAACTCCTGCTGTGCGCGGGGTTCCTGGTCTTCCTGATCTTCCCCGCCGCGATGCGTGTGTTCCAGGTCTGAAGCCGACTACTACCTTCTGAGAGGACAACTCACCATGAACGGACGGAACTTCCGCACCGGGATCCCGGGGGTGGACTTCCTGATCACCTTCCTCCAGGGCCGGGTGCAGCGCGCCCGCTCCGGCGAACTCGACCGGGGTGCCTCCGCGGTGGAGTGGGTCATCATCTCGGCGGTCGTCGTGGCGATCGTCGGCGTGGTCGCCGCGATCATCAACGAGGCGCTGGAGGGCGGCGCGGAGAAGGTGCAGGACTGCATCGAGGGTGCGGACGCGGGCAGCACCTGCTGAATTCTCCTTCTCTCATACGGGGTTGCTGGTGAGCGTACGACGCTGGGTACGCCGCCGGGTGGAGGCCGCCTCCGCCCGCGGTGACTCCGGCATGACCGCGATCGAGTTCGTGCTGCTCACGCCCGTGCTCTTCTTCATGATCTTCGCGACGGTGCAGTTCGCGCTGTACTTCTTCGCCGACCATGTGGCCCAGGCGGCGGCGCAGGCAGGCGCGCGGAAGGCGCGCGCGACGGCCGACGAGCAGCCGGGCGGATGGCGGGGCGAGGCGCAGGACGTGGTCGACAGCTATATCGCGCAGCTGGGGCCGCAGCTGGTCCTCGCCCCCGACGTGACGATGCTCCAGCCGGAGGAGAACACAGTGGGTGTGGAGATCACGGCTCAGGTGCCGTCGGTCTTTCCCGGGCTTGATCTGACGGTGCAGGCGGAGTCGTCGGGGCCGGTGGAGCGGTTCGTGGAGGAGGACGAGAACTAGGTGCGCTCCTTCGTACGGGCATGGGCAGGGGTTGTTCGGTCACGGGTGCGGGTGCTGGCTTCCCGGGACCGGGATCGTGGGCTGTCCACGATCGAGGTGGTGATCCTCGCCCCCGTGATGATCCTGTTCATCCTCGTCCTGGTGGCTTTCGGGCAACTGGTGGACGGGCGTGGGGCGTTGGACGGCGCGGCGCGGGATGCGGCTCGCGCCGGTTCGATCCAGAAGGACCACGCCACGGCGATGGCGGAGGCGGAGAAGGCCGCGGAGGCGAATCTCGATGACGTCTGCTCGGGCCCGGTGACCGTGACCCAGACCAGCGAGGGCTTCGTGCCCGACACGATCTTCACGGTCGAGGTGAGCTGTGAGGTACGTGGCCTCGACATGATCGGCCTCGATATCCCCACGACGCTGACGGCCAGTTTCAGCTCGCCGCTCGACCCGTTCCGGAGGACGGCGTGACGCTGCGCTCTGCTGTACGCGGATGGGTGTCGGCGCGCCGGGCCCGTATGGACGACCGGGGCTCGGGCGCCGGCGCGGTCATCATCTTCGCGCTCGTGTTCCTGTCCCTGTCGGCCTTCGTCATCGACGGCGGCCTGTCGATCTCGAAGCGCGAGCGTGCCGCCGACATAGCGGAACAGGCCGCCCGCTACGCCGCCCAGGACATCGACCTCGAAGCCCTCTACGACAACGAGGCCGGCCCCGCCCCGATCCTCTTCGAGAACTGCAACGCCCGCGTGAAGGCCTTCGCCAACGAGATGGGCATGTCCGGCGCGGACATCGGAGCCACGCACTGCGTGGCCGCGAACGCGGACGAGGTGGAGGTCGAGGTACAGCTCACGTACGCCCCGGTCTTCACGGGCATGTTCTACGGCGGAGACGTGGTCGTCCACGGCCAGGCGGTGGCGGAGAACGAGGTCGGCTGAGGCCTGCGGGCGGTCTGTGGCTCGGGGGACGGCCTATGTGTCGGCTCGGGACGGCCTACTTGTCGCCGCTGCCCTTTCCCCCGCCGTCCTTCTCCTTAGTCTTCACGCCGTCGCGGACCTGCTTCGCCAGGTCGTCGTCGAGCTTCTTGAACTCGCGTACGACGGCGTCGGACATGCTGGCCAGCGCGTCGAGCTGCTGGTTGATGTCCTCGCGGCCGTCCTCCCAGTTGGACTCGAACTCCTCGAGCTTGTCGTAGACCCCACCGTCGCCCACGTCGTCCCGGTAGGACTCGAAGAGCTTCTTGGTGTGGTTCATACGCCGCTTGATGTCGCGCAGCCGGGTCCCGTAGTCCTCCAACTCACTGAGCGGAAGCGCGAGGTCGGGCTTGGCCATGTCTTCGATCCCCCTGTGGTGTGTGTGCCGCCTGCGGACCCATCAGAACGCACGTGTGAAAGTACCGCATCCCTCTGACAGGCGGGGCTTGTCGACGTCGACGCATGTGTTCCATCGGGCAGCGGCGGAAGATCTGGGAAACCTGCACACCATTCACCGGGAGGTCATGCGGAACCTGAATAACTGTCACACCTGTTTCGCGGCATGAGGCTTTGGCGGGTGGATGTCCGGCTTGGAAACCTGGTGGCAACTGTTGTGCGTGCAGCGGTGTGAACGGGTGTGTGAAGGAGTTGGTGTATTCGGTGAGTCGGTCGTCACGGGTGTGAAGTCGGGCATCGGAATGCATCCCGCAGGGGCGTGGAACGACTGGCCGTGCCTTCGTTGGCGTGCTTTGATCCTGCGCACGGTGTGAGTCGCCAGGAATGGTTCCTGGTTTTGGGAATCGGGCGAACTCCGCCATCGGGAAATTCACATTCGAAGGGAAATGCGCGTCATGAACTTTGCCCCCCAGGTTGAAACGGCTGAGATCTCCGACTCCGGCTTGGACAGCGTCTCCGGCGGTCTCGCGGCCGACGTGTCCGGCGGCAGCCTGCTCCAGGTCGGGTCCGTCGGGGTCTGCGCCGACGTCTTTGCCGCCGCCTCGGCCGAGGGTGTCGTGGCGGGCGTGGGCATCCACGCCGCCGCCCACTGACGAAGCGTGTGCCGCGGGCCCCGGATCGCCTGGGTGCTGTCGGCGAATCCTCCCCG